>NZ_JBPKJK010000027.1:0-72326 GCF_051756985.1 Saccharothrix sabaoui | reverse complement strand
GTGGACGACCGTCACGGGGCGGTCCGGCGGGCGGTGGCCTGGTAGCCCGTCAGCTCCCCCTCGCTCGGGGCGAGCGAGATCGCGGTCGTGTCCCACACGCCGTAGCGCGGGTTGACCTGGATCGACGGGTCGCCGGCCAGCGACTGCACGAGGCGCAGGCCGATCTGCTCCAGCAGCTGCGGCGTGAGCTGCTCGGTCGACGACTCCTCGGACGACGGCCGCACGTCGGTGCGCCGCTCCTTGACGTGCGCGACGATCCACTGGGCGCTGCCCGGGTCCGGCGGGAACGCCACGACCGTGCCGGGCTCGACGCCGAACAGCGGCGACTGGGCCGACTGCGGCGACTCGGCCGAGCGCACGACCTGGCCCTCGCGGCCGAGGGACTGGCCCTGCTCGCTGCGCGGCGCGGCGGCGATGAACTCCGCCATCTTCGACGGGTCGGCCGCGACCTGCTCGGCCTTCTCGATCGCGTCGGCGTTGTCCTTGGTGAAGAAGTAGTCGAACGTGACTTCCATCCGGTCGACGTACTTGCGCGCCAGCTCCACCAGCAGCAGCTGGTCCTTGGCGCGCTCCCGGAACGTGGTCGCGTCGTACACGGTGTTCTGCGAGGCCACGTCGGCGCCGCCCGCCTGCTCGACGGACTCGGCGACGTCCTCCTCGGACACCGTGATGCCCTCGCGCTGCGCGGCCAGCCCGATCAGCTCGTGCTGCACGCCGAGCGTCACCAGCTGGCGGGCGACCTGGTCGAGCTTGCGCTGGTCGTGCAGCTTCCGAGCCTCGGGCTCCTTGTCGAGCACGATCTCCAGCCGCTGCTGCACCGTCTCCAGCGGCAGCACGGTGTCGCCGACGATCGCGGCCGAGCCGACCTTGGCGGGGCCGGTCCCGCAGCCCGCGACCAGCAGTGCGACGGCCGCGACGATCAGGGTGGAACGCCTCTGCACAGTCCTCACGAACGGTACCTTCTCACGAGCCGCGTCAGCCGCGGGTGACGGGGCTCACGGACAGGGTCTCCAGGAAGTGGGCGCACCAGTCGAGCAGCTCCTGGTCGCGCAACTGGGGTGCGCCCATCCGGCCGCCGGCCGCGCCCTCGGTCGGGCGAGGCACGCTCACCGAGTTGGTCGCGGGCTTGTGGACCGCCTTGGGGAACAGCCGCTTCAGCCGCACCAACTGGCTGTCCTTCAGGTCCAGCGGCGCGAACCGGATCGCCTGCCCCATCACCACGACCTCGGTCACGCCGTGCGCGCGGCACCTCTGCCGGAACCGGGCCACCGCCAGCAGCCGCTCCACGGGCAGCGGCGGCGTGCCGTAGCGGTCCTTCAGCTCGTCCAGCACGGACTGGAGCGCCTCCTCGTCGCCGGCCGCCGCGATCTTGCGGTACGCCTCCAGGCGCAGCCGCTCGCCCGGCACGTAGTCGTGCGGGATGTGCGCGTCGACCGGCAGGTCGACCCGGACCTCGGCCAGCTCCTCGTCCCCGTCGACCTCCGCGCCCGCGTGCCGGCGGAACGCGTCCACGGCCTCGCCGACCAGCCGCAGGTACAGGTCGAAGCCGACGCCCGCGATGTGGCCGGACTGCTCCGCGCCCAGGATGTTGCCCGCGCCGCGGATCTCCAGGTCCTTCATGGCCACCGCCATGCCCGCGCCCAGCTCGGTGTTCTGCGCGATGGTCGCCAGCCGGTCGTGCGCCAGCTCGGTCAGCGGCGACTCCGGCGGGTACAGGAAGTAGGCGTAGCCCCGGTCCCGGCCGCGGCCGACGCGCCCGCGCAGCTGGTGCAGCTGGGACAGGCCGAGCAGGTCGCCGCGCTCCACGACGAGGGTGTTGGCGTTGGAGATGTCCAGGCCGGTCTCCACGATCGTCGTGCAGACGAGCACGTCGTACTCGTTCTCCCAGAAGCCCTGGATGATCTTCTCCAGCTTGTCCTCGTTCATCTGGCCGTGCGCGGTGACCACGCGGGCCTCGGGGACCAGCTCGCGGATGCGCCGCGCCGACTTCTCGATGGTGGACACGCGGTTGTGCACGTAGAACACCTGGCCGTCGCGCAGCAGCTCGCGGCGGATGGCGGCGGCGACCTGCTTGTCGTCGTACGCGCCGACGTAGGTGAGGATCGGGTGCCGCTCCTCGGGCGGGGTGAGGATGGTGGACATCTCGCGGATGCCCGCCAGCGACATCTCCAGGGTGCGCGGGATCGGCGTCGCGGACATCGTGAGCACGTCGACGTTCGTGCGCAGCGCCTTGATGTGCTCCTTGTGCTCGACGCCGAACCGCTGCTCCTCGTCCACGATGACCAGGCCGAGGTCCTTGTAGCGCAGGCCCTTCTGGAGCAGGCGGTGCGTGCCGATGACGATGTCCACCTCGCCGTCGGCGAGGCCCGCGATCGTCTGCTCGGCCTCCTGCGGGTCGGTGAACCGGGACAGGCCCTTGACGTTCACCGGGAACGCGCGCATCCGCCCGACGAACGTGTTCAGGTGCTGCTGGGCGAGCAGCGTCGTCGGCACCAGCACCACGACCTGCTTGCCGTCCTGCACCGCCTTGAACGCCGCGCGCACCGCGATCTCGGTCTTGCCGTAGCCGACGTCGCCGCAGATCACGCGGTCCATCGGGACGGTGCGCTCCATGTCGGCCTTGACCTCGTCGATCGCGGCCATCTGGTCGACGGTCTCGGTGAACGGGAACGCGTCCTCCAGCTCCCGCTGCCACGGGCTGTCGGGCGCGAACGCGTGGCCGGGCGCGGACTGGCGGGCGGCGTAGAGCTGCACCAGCTCGGCGGCGATCTGCTTGACCGCCTTCTTCGCCTTCGCCTTGGTGTTCTTCCAGTCGCTGCCGCCGAGCTTGTTGAGCGTGGGCAGCTCGCCGCCGACGTAGCGGGACACCTCGTCGAGCTGGTCGGTCGGCACGAACAGCCGGTCGCCGGGCTGGCCGCGCTTGGACGAGCCGTACTCCAGCACCAGGTACTCGCGGGTCGCGCCCGCCACCGTGCGCTGCACCATCTCCACGTACTTGCCGATGCCGTGCTGCTCGTGCACGACGAAGTCGCCGGGCCGCAGCGCGAGCGGGTCGACGGCGTTGCGCCGCTTGCTCGGCATCCGGCGCATGTCCTTGGTGGACGTGCCGTGCCGGCCGCCGGTCAGGTCGGTCTCGGTGAGCACGACCAGCGCCAGGCCGGGCAGCGCGAACCCGTCCTCCAAGGCGCCGCGCACGACCGTGACGAGACCAGGCTCGGGCTTGTCGGTCAACGCGTCCGCGCAGGTCGCGCCCACGCCGGCGTCGCGCAGCTGCTCGGTGGCGCGCTGCGCCGTGCCCGCGCCCGGCACGACGAGCACGGCCGTGCCGCCGGACGCGGTGTGCGCGCGCAGGTCGGCGAACGCGCGCTCGACGTCGCCGCCGTACGCCTCGACGTGCTTGAGCTCCAGCCGCAGGACGTCCGCGCCCTCGGTGGTGAGCTGGCTGAGCGTCCACCACGGCCGGCCCGCGGCGCGCGCGGCGTCGGCCACGTCGCCGAGGTTGCGGTAGGCGCTCGCGCCCAGGTCGATCGGGGCCTTCCCGCCGCCCGCGGCGGCCATCCAGGACGCCTCCAGGAACTCCTGGCCGGTGCGCACGAGGTCGTGGGCGCGGGCGCGGATCTTCTCCGGGTCGTTGAGCACGACGTGCGTGCCGGCCGGGACGACGTCGGTGAGGAGCTGGAGCCGCCCCTCGCACAGCGCCGGGATCAGCGCCTCCATGCCCTCGGACGGGATGCCGTTGGCGAGCTTCTCCAGCATCTCGTGCAGCTGGGCGTCGGCCTCGTGCTCGGCGGCCAGCGCCGCGGCGCGCCCGCGCACGTCGTCGGTGAGCAGCAGCTCCCGGCACGGCGTCGCGGTGAACGCGGTCACCTGGTCGGGCAGCGACCGCTGGTCGGCGACCGAGAACGGGCGGATCTCGGTGACCTCGTCGCCCCAGAACTCGACGCGCAGCGGGTGCTCCGCGGTCGGCGGGAACACGTCCAGGATGCCGCCGCGCACGGCGAACTCGCCGCGCTTCTCCACCATGTCGACGCGCGTGTACGCCAGGCCGGTGAGGTCGACCGGCAGCTGCTCGAAGTCGTGCTCGGAGCCGACCGCCAGGTCGACCGGCTTCAGGTCGCCCAGGCCGGGGGCCATCGGCTGGATCAGGCTGCGGACCGTGGTGACGACCACCTTGAGCGGGTCGTCGCCGGGGTGGGCGAGGCGGCGCAGCACCTGTAGGCGGGCGCCCACGGTGTCCGCGCGCGGCGACAGGCGCTCGTGCGGCAGCGTCTCCCAGGACGGGAAGATCGCCACCGAGCCGTGCCCGATGAGGTCGCACAGCACGTTCTTGAGGTCGTCCGCCTCGCGCCCGGTGGCCGTCACCGCCAGCACGGGCGCGCTGCTCGCCAGGGCCGCGGCCACCAGCGGCCGGGCGGCGGGCGGGCCCTCCAGCTCCAGGTCGGGGACGCCGACGGAGTCCACGAGGGCGCGCAGCGCCTTGTCGGGCAGGACTGCGGTGAGCAGGCCGGAGAGCGGGCCGGACTGGGGCATTGCGATGGCTCCCGGGGAGAGACGAGGACAGACCCCTGCCCGGGACCTCGGAACGGCCTCGGGAGGGGTTCTCACCGTCAAGCCTACGTGCAGCGGACGGGGGCCGCGCGCGGATTCCGGTTGACCGGTGGATCACCCTTCAGGGGTGGAGCACAGGCAGATCAGGGCCGACTACGACGATCGGCACGTCACGGTGTACCAGGCGTACTCACCCGCCGTCGCGCGCCCGGCGCTGGCCGCCGGCCGGTTCGTGCCGCCGTTCAGACCCGGCCGGATGACGTGGGTCAAGCCCTCGTTCCTGTGGATGATGTACCGCTCCGGGTGGGCCACGAAGCCGGACCAGGAGCGCGTCCTCGCCATCAGGATCACCCGATCGGGATTCGACTGGGCCCTGGGGCGCGCCGTCCCCAGCGACGCCGGCATCGGCTCGAAGCCGGACGTCCGCGTCCAGTGGGACCCGGAGCGCGGCCTGCACCTGGAGGCCCTCCCGCACCGCTCGCTCCAGCTCGGCCTGGCGGGCGAGGCGTCGCGCCGCTACGTCGAGGAGTGGACCGCGTCGATCACCGACGTGACGCCGCTCGCGCACGAGGTGCACGCCCTGGTCGGCGCCGGCGACCTGGACGCCGCCCGCGCCCTGCTGCCCGTCGAGCGCCCGTACGACCCGGCCTGACCCGGTCTGCCCCCATCTGACCCGGGGGGGTTGATCCCGACCACACACCCCGCTTGGGATGCTGAGCGGTATGCGTCGGATCGCCGGGTTTGCCGCCGTTGCCCTGCTGGCCGGGAGTTCGGTGGCGGGGTGCTCGTCCGCCGAGCCGGGCGGCAACGCGCCCACGACCACGGAGCCCGACGGGCTGAAGGTCGAGGTCGTGGTCGGCGGGCTGAGCCACCCGTGGGACGTGGGGTTCCTGCCCGACGGGCGGATGCTCGTGCCGCAGCGGCCCGGGAGGATCGCGCTGGTCGAGGACGGGAAGGCCACCGACGTGGAGGCCGACCTCGGTGACGTGGCCGTGCGCGGCGAGGGCGGGCTGATGAGCCTGGTCGTGCACCCGGACTTCGAGTCGTCGAACCTGTTCACGACCTGCTCCAACACCGCCGAGGACGTGCGGCTCGTCACGTGGCGGCTGGAGGGGACCCGGGCGACCCGGGTGAAGGACCCGCTGCTGGCCGGGCTGCCGAACAACCCCAGCGGGCGGCACTCGGGGTGCCGGATGGCGCTCGACGGCGACGGCCACCTGCTCGTCGGCACCGGTGACACGGCGGTGGGCACCGTGCCGCAGGACCGGGCGAGCCTCGGCGGCAAGGTGCTGCGCGTCGACCTGGCGACCGGCGAGGGCGTCGGGGGCAACCCGTTCGGCGACCGGGTCTACACCTACGGGCACCGCAACGTGCAGGGCCTCGCCGTGCGGCGGGACGGGCTGGTGTTCAGCGCCGAGCACGGGCCGGACGTGGACGACGAGGTCAACCTGCTCCGGCCCGGCGGCAACTACGGCTGGGACCCGTCGCAGGGCGGTTCGGTCGGCGGCTACGACGAGGGCGTGCCGATGACGGACCTGGAGCGGTTCCCGGACGCCGTCGAGGCCGTGTGGTCCTCCGGCGACCCGACCGAGGCGATCTGCGACGCCGCGTTCCTGTCCGGCGAGCAGTGGGGCGGCATGGAGGGCGTGCTCGCGGTGACCGCGCTCAAGGGCGCCAAGGTGCTGCTGTTCACCATCACCCCGGAGGGCGGCGTGCACTCGGTCTCGATCCCGGTCGAGCTGGACAGCACCCACGGCCGCCTGCGCGGCGCCGAGCTGGGCCCCGACAACGCCCTCTACGTGACGACGTCGAACGGCGAGGACGACAAGGTCCTCAAAATCACCCGCAACACCTGACCCCGCGAGAGTCCAACCTCCAGGCCCCGAGAGTCCAACGCTCAGGACCCGAGAGTCCAACGCTCAGGACCCGTGAGTTCTACATTCAGGCATACCGACCGGTCGGCACGAATGCAGAACTCAGAGGTCCTGGGCGTTGGACTCTCGCGACCCGGAGGTTGGACTCTCGGGGCCTGAGCGTTGGACTCTCGCGGGTCAGCGGGTGCGGAGGCGGGGTTTGTGGTCCATGTGGGACAGGCCCTTCCAGGCCAGGTTGACCAGGTGCGCGGCCACCTCGTCCTTCTTCGGCTTGCGCACCTCCAGCCACCACTGGCCGGTCAACGCGACCATGCCGACCAGGGCCTGCGAGTACAGCGCCGCCAGCTTCCGGTCGTAGCCCTGCCGCGAGAAGTGCAGCCCCAGGATCGACTCCACCTGGGACGCTATGTCGTTCAACAACGACGAGAACGTGCCGGTCGACGACGCCACGGGCGAGTCGCGCACCAGGATGCGGAACCCGTCGGTCGAGCCCTCGATGTAGTCGAGCAACGCGCACGCGGCCTGTTCGAGCAGCTCACGCGGGTGCCCGCCGGACAGCGCGTTGACGATGTGGTCCATCAGGTACTGCATCTCGCGGTCCACCACGACCGCGTAGATGCCTTCCTTGCCGCCGAAGTGCTCGTAGACCACCGGCTTCGACACGCCCGCCCGGTGCGCGATCTCCTCGACCGAGGTGACCTCGAAGCCCTTCTCGGCGAACAGCGCCCTGGCCACGTCGAGCAGCTGCTCGCGCCGCTCCTTGCCCGTCATCCGCACGCGCGGCACCGGTGTCTCGTCGTCGCGCCGTCTCCCCGCCATCCCAGCCACCCTAAACACCCGCCCCCCTCGCGAGCTGCGAGGGGGGCGGGTGGGCAGGTCACCATCAGGTCACTTCTTGGCGCTGATCCTGGCGAGGCGCTGCTCGTTCGGCCAGCGCACGTTGGTCGCCCAGCCGAACTTCTCGAACAGCCAGATCATCCGCGCGGAGGTGTCGATCTGGCCGCGCTTCACGCCGTGCCGCGCGCACGTCGGGTCGGCGTGGTGCAGGTTGTGCCACGACTCGCCGAAGCTGAGGATCGCGAGCGCCCACACGTTGGCGGAGCGGTCGCGGGCGGCGAACGGGCGGTCGCCGACCATGTGGCAGATCGAGTTGACCGACCAGGTCACGTGGTGCAGGAACGCCACCCGCACGAGGCCCGCCCAGAAGAACGCGCTGAGCGCGCCGGACCACGACATGGTGATCAGGCCGCCGAGCAGGGCCGGGGCGAGCAGGCTGATGGCCGTCCACAGCGGGAACAGCTTGTCGACCCGGACGAGGTCCTTGTCGGCGAGCAGGTCGGGGGCGAAGCGCTGCGCGTTGGTCTGGTCGCGCTCGAACAGCCAGCCCATGTGGGCGTGCCAGAAGCCCTTGGCCAGGGCGACGGGGCCGGAGCCGAACAGCCACGGCGAGTGCGGGTCGCCCTCGCGGTCGGAGAACGCGTGGTGGCGCCGGTGGTCGGCGACCCACACGATGACCGGGCCCTGCAGCGCCATGCTGCCGGCGATGGCGAGGCCGATCTTGAGCGCCCGGTTCGCCTTGAACGAGCCGTGCGTGAAGTACCGGTGGTAGCCGACGGTCACGCCCATGCCGGCCAGGTAGTAGAAGGCGACGAACAGCGCGACGTCGACCCAGCCGAGACCCCATCCCCAGGCGAGCGGAACGGCCGCGAGCAGAGCCAGGAACGGCACGATGACGAACACGTACACGCCGAGCTGCTCGACGTGGCCGCGCCGCCCCTCGATGATCGGCTTCGGTCCCTTGTCGGGACCTTGCGGCGTGGACCTGCTCTCCAGGGTGCTGGTCATACGTAATACCTCGTTGCTAGGGGACTACCTACGGAACCGTAACTTACGACACCGTAGGTTAGCCCGCTCGGCGCCGCCAGGGTCACGGCGCAAATCACGGCGTGTTCTCAGGAAGCCGGGCGTGTCGATCACCGCCGGTGCATCATTCGGAGGTGTCGTCCCCGAACGTTCGCGGCAGGCGTCGCCCGCGCACCGCGCTCATCGCCCTCATCACGGTGTTCGTGCTGCTCACCGCCGGTCTGACCGGCTTCGGCTGGTACTACAGCGGGCAGCTGCTGGAGCCGGAGAACTCCCGTCCCGGCTACCGCGACACCGTCACCTCGTCGGCGGTGGGGACCGTCACGCTGGCGGAGTCCCGGGTGAGCGCCCTGCCCGGCCGGTGGGGCCTGGTGTGGCCGGGTGGCGGGGCCGAGGTCGGCCCGGTGACGCGGCGGTCGCAGGGCTCGGTGGTGCGCGAGCTGCTGACCGGCCAGGCGCCCCCGGACGGCACGCGCGTGCGGCTGGAGACGTCGGTGTGGACGACGGACCCGCGCACCGCGCTCGACCTGGAGCACGAGGACGTGCGCGTGCCCACCGAGCTGGGTGACGCGCCGGCCTGGCTCGTGCCCGCGACGTCGTCCACGTGGGTGATCGCGGTGCACGGCCGGGGCGGCACCCGGGCGGAGGCGTTGCGGGTCGTGCCGGCTCTGCACGACCTGGGGCTACCCGTTCTGGCCGTGACCTACCGCAACGACGAGGGAGCCCCCCGTTCGCCCGACGGGCTGTACCACCTGGGCGACACGGAGTGGCGCGACGTGGAGGCGGCCGTGCGGTTCGCCCGGGACCGGGGCGCGCGCGACGTCGTGCTCTACGGGTGGTCGATGGGCGGGGCGATCGTCGGCCAGTTCCTGACCCGGTCGGCGGACGCGCCGCTGGTCGCGGCGGTCGTGCTGGACGCGCCCGTGGTGAGCTGGACGGACACCCTGGAGCTCCAGTCGCGCAACCGGGGCGTGCCCGAGCAGCTCGTGCCGGTCGCGGAGCTGGTCTCGGACTGGCGCGCCGACCTGGACTTCGACCGCTTCGACCTGGCCGACCACCCGCCCGCGCACCGGCCGCCGACGCTGCTGTTCCACGGCGGCGCGGACGGCACCGTGCCCGTGGGGTCGTCGCGCGAGCTGGCCACCGCGGCGCCCCGGCTGGACTGGCCGGTGCGCTACGTCGAGGTGCCCGCCGCCGAGCACACCGCGTCGTGGAACGTCGACCCGGACGCGTACGAGGAGGCGTTGGTCGGGTTCCTGGACTCGGTGGGGACCGCGCGGTGACGGCCCGACGACGCCCCGGCGACGG
This sequence comes from Saccharothrix sabaoui, assembly GCF_051756985.1. Lineage (NCBI taxonomy): Bacteria > Bacillati > Actinomycetota > Actinomycetes > Pseudonocardiales > Pseudonocardiaceae > Saccharothrix > Saccharothrix sabaoui. Next base: position 62,733 of record NZ_JBPKJK010000027.1, on the reverse strand, counting down.
GCCCGCCGTACCGGATTAACTACCGACGGTAGTTTTTTACATGATTGTCTTCGGGACCCGGCGACACGTCGGGCGCCTCGCGCACCTCGGCCGTGACCCCGTGCTGACCAGCCACAACACGGTGGGTCATGATCGGGTTACCGACGGGTTGCCGCCACTTGAGTGGTGGTGCTGACCTTCGGGGGGCAGTCGTGACAACATGTGTTCGCGCGGTCGGGGCGAACCCCGACCGTTCCGCCATGGTGTAAAGGCAGCACCTCGGATTTTGGTTCCGATGGTCCAGGTTCGAATCCTGGTGGCGGAGCGAGCTGGTCGGGCCCGTCCGGGGCCCGGTCGCCCTGCGTCCGCATGGGGGTGTGAGTCGCTGCGCGAGGAAGCGGTCGACGAGCAGGGCAACGTGGCGCCGGTGCCCCCCGAGATGTCGGACGCGTGGCTGGTCGGCCGCGCGAGCGAACTCGTGGCCATCGCGCAGAGCAGCCACCTGTCCGCGCAGCTCGACGCGGCGGACGAGGTCGACCTGATCCTCGCCGAGGCCCAGGGCCGCGGTGAGCCGCGGATCGTCGGCCAGCTGCTGCGCGCCGCCGCCGTGGTGCGGATCGTCACCCCCGGCCTGGTCGACCTCTCCGACTCCGTGCTCGACGAGATGCTCGTCCACTGCCGGCGGCACGGCCTGCTGGTGCTGGAGGCCGAGGCGCACGCGCTGCGGGGCCGCCGCTACCTGCTCGGCGGGTTCGAGGACAAGGCGCTGACCGAGGTCGCGAGCGGCCTGGCGATGCTGGAGGAGGACCTCGCCCCGGACCCGATGCTCGACAAGCGCACGTGGGACCGCCTGCTGGCGTCCGCGCTCCAGTCGACCGGGCTCGTGCTCACCCAGCTGGGCGTCTACGAGATGGCGGACGAGGTGCTGGCCCGCGCGCACAACGCGATCCGGGAGAGCGCCAACCCGCACCTGATCTACGTGCACCTGGTGAACCGGGCCCGGATGCTCATCGGCTGGGGCCTGCGGCTGGAGCGGGTGGACAACTTCGAGGAGGCCGCCGAGCGGTTCGCCACCGCCTCCGCCATCGCCACCGCCGTCGAGGGCGCGTTCCGCGAGTCCCTGCACCCCGGCCGGCGCGACCGCACCGCCGCCGAGCAGGTGCCGGTGATAGGGGCCGCGCACGCGCTGGCCAAGCCGGGCGCGGAGCACATCTCGCGGCTGTGGTCGCTGCGCGAGCTGTCCATGTACGCCCGGGAGCTGATCATCGTGTCGATCGCGCTGGCCCGGTGCCTGGAGATGGAGGAGCTGCCGCAGCAGGCGCTCCAGGTGCTGCACGACGCCCGCGAGCGGCTGGAGCGCGACACGTCCGAGCCGACCCTGATGCTGTGCCTGACGCGCGAGTTCGCCCGCCTGTCCGGCCCGAAGCACGAGCGCACGATCAGCGCGCTGGAGACGTACGCCACGGCGCTGGAGACCGAGCTGTGGCTGATGCAGGAGGCCCGCACCGCGACCCTGCTCACCCGCCGCGACCACGAACGGCTGACCCGCGCGCACGGCGCCATCGCGCAGCAGGCGTTGCAGGACCCGCTGACGGGCCTGCCGAACCGCCGCGCGCTCGACGACCGACTGGGCGCGCTGATCAACGCCCAGGTCCACCCCATGTCCATCGCGCTGGTGGACCTGGACGGGTTCAAGGTGGTCAACGACAAGCACTCGCACGCCGAGGGCGACGACGTCCTGCGCGTGATTGCCAGCACACTGCGGCAGGCCCTGCGCGGTGACGACCTGGTGGCCCGGTACGGCGGCGACGAGTTCGTGGTGCTGCTGCCGGGCGCGCCGCTGCACGCGGCCGAGGCGGCGCTCGCGCGGGCCGTGGATGCCGTCGCCGCCTTGCCTTCCGACCTCTCGCGCGGGGTCACGCTGTCCGTCGGGGTGATCTCCGTGCGGCCCCGCGAGACCTCCCACGCGGCCCTCTCGCGAGCCGACTCGGCGATGTACGTGGCGAAGCGCAGAGGTGGCTGCCAGGTTGCCGCGGTGGAGGTCGAGCCCGGTCCGGAGGCTTAGTATCAGCACCTGGCGGGAAGCCAGGCCCCTCCCGCTGCAAGGCACGCACCGAGCTAGGGAGAGCGCTGATGCTCGAGGGTGTCCCCACCCCAGTCAGCACGATCGTCCTCGCAGCGGGTGAAGGCACCCGCATGCGCTCCGCCACCCCCAAGGTCCTGCACCGCATCGCCGGCCGTTCCCTCGTGGAGCACGCGGTGCGCGCGGCCGCGGGGACCGATCCGGACCACCTGGCCGTCGTGGTCGGCCACGGCCGCGCGGCGGTCGCCGAACACCTCGACGGCCTGTCGACCGCGCTGGACCGCAAGGTCACCGTGGCGGTGCAGGACGAGCAGAAGGGCACCGGGCACGCGGTGGGCTGCGGCCTCGCCGAACTGCCCGCGGACCTGGGCGGCACGGTCGTGGTGACCTACGGCGACGTGCCCCTGCTGGACGCCGACACCCTGCGCGCGCTGCTGGTCGAGCACGGCGCCCGGGGCAACGCGGTGACCGTGCTGACGTCGGTGGTGGACGACCCCACCGGGTACGGGCGGATCGTGCGCTCGGCCTCGGGCGAGGTCGAGGGGATCGTTGAACAAAAGGACGCCTCCGCGGAGCAGCGCGCCATCACCGAGATCAACTCGGGTGTGTACGCGTTCGACGCGGCGGTGCTGCGCGACGGGCTCTCGCGGCTGTCCACGGACAACGCGCAGGGCGAGCTGTACCTGACCGACGTGCTCACCATCGCGCGGTCGGACGGCCGGCGCGTGGGCGCGCTGGTGACCTCCGACGCCTGGCTCGTGGAGGGCGTGAACGACCGCGTGCAGCTGGCCCGGCTGGGCGCGGAGTTGAATCGTCGGATCGTTGAACGAGCCATGCGCTCGGGCGTGACCGTGGTCGACCCGGCCACCACGTGGCTGGACGCGGACGTGCGGCTCGGGCGGGACGCGCTGATCGAGCCGGGCGTGCAGCTGCGCGCCGGGACGGTCGTCGGCGAGGGGGCGGTCGTGGGACCGGACACCACGCTGAGCGGCTGCACGGTCGGCGCGGGCGCGTCGGTGGTGCGCACGCACGGCAGCGGCGCGGAGATCGGCGAGGGCGCGTCCGTCGGCCCGTTCGCCTACCTGCGGCCGGGCACGCGCCTCGGCGAGAACGGCAAGATCGGCACGTTCGTCGAGGTCAAGAACTCCGACATCGGCACCGGTTCGAAGGTCCCCCACCTGAGCTACCTCGGCGACACCACGGTCGGGGAGCACTCGAACATCGGCGCGGCGAGCGTCACGGTCAACTACGACGGCGTGAACAAGCACCGGACCACGATCGGGTCCTACTGCCGCACCGGTTCGGACAACATGTTCGTGGCGCCGGTAACCGTCGGTGACGGCGCCTACACCGGTGCCGGGACCGTGGTGCGGCGCGACGTCCCGCCGGGGGCGCTGGCCGTGTCCGGCGGGCCGCAGCGCAACCTGGACGGCTGGGTCCTGTCCCGCCGCGCCGGCACGGCGTCCGCACAGGCGGCGGAGCGGGCGCGCGCGTCCGAGAATGGGAATGGCACAACCGATGAAGGGCGCTGACGTGAACCCCACGATGGCCGGGACACCCAAGAAGAACCTGATGCTCTTCGGCGGTCGCGCCTACCCGGAGCTGACCGAGCAGGTCGCCAAGCACCTGAACGTGTCCGTCACGCCGCAGTCCGCCTACGACTTCGCCAACGGCGAGATCTTCGTGCGGTTCGAGGAGAGCGTGCGCGGCTGCGACGCGTTCGTCGTGCAGTCGCACTGCGCGCCCATCAACCAGTGGCTGATGGAGCAGCTGATCATGGTCGACGCGCTCAAGCGGGCCTCGGCCAAGCGCATCACCGTGATCATGCCGTTCTACCCGTACGCCCGGCAGGACAAGAAGCACCGGGGCCGCGAGCCGATCTCCGCGCGCCTGGTCGCCGACCTGTTCAAGACCGCCGGGGCCGACCGCCTCGTCGCGGTCGACCTGCACACCGCCCAGATCCAGGGCTTCTTCGACGGCCCGGTGGACCACCTGTGGGCCATGCCGCTGCTCGCGGAGCACATCCGCGACAAGTACGCGGGCCACGACATCACCGTCGTGTCCCCGGACGCGGGCCGCACCAAGCTGGCCGAGAAGTGGGCCGACACGCTGGGCGGCACGCCCATCGCGTTCATCCACAAGACGCGCGACCCGCTGCGCCCGAACGAGGTCGTCGCCAACCGGGTGGTCGGCCAGGTCCAGGGCCGCCTGTGCGTGGTCATCGACGACATGATCGACACCGGCGGCACCATCACCAAGGCCGTGGAGCAGCTCCTGGCCGAGGGCGCGTCGGACGTCGTCATCGCCGCCACCCACCCGGTCCTGTCCGGCCCGGCCGTGGAGCGCCTGCGCGACTGCGGCGCCCGCGAGGTCGTGTTCACCGACACCCTCCCGATCCCGGCCGAGAAGCGCTTCGAGGCGATGACCGTGCTGCCGATCGCCCCCCTGCTGGCCCGCGTCATCCAGGAGGTCTTCGAGGACGGCTCGGTGACCTCCCTGTTCGACGGCAACGCCTGACCCCGGGAGTCCAACGCCCAGCCCCGAGAGTCCAACGCTCAGGACTCGAGAGTCCAACGCCCGGGACCCCTGAGTTCTGCGTTCAGGCGCGGAACTCAGGGGTCCCGGGCGTAGAACTCACCCGACCTGGGCGTTGGACTCTCGGGACCTGGGCGTTGGACTCTCGGGTTTCGGGCGGGGTGGGGCGGGGAACGAACCCCCGATTAGGCCCCTTCCCGTCAGTCGGCCTACACTGGTCGGGTTGCCTCGGCGAGGGCGAGCATCACGCTCGGCGTGATCGACGCGGCGGTTGTGATGCCGCGCGTGTTCACCTTCCGCGCCGCCCGGCCGCCGCAGGCTCACCACCCCGCTTACGCCCCGCCCGACGTACCAGGCCAGACCGTTAGGAGAGCCCCACCGTGTCCGAGGTCCGTCTCGCCGCAGAGCAGCGCACCGAGTTCGGCAAGGGCGCCGCCCGCCGCACCCGCCGCGCCGGCAAGATCCCCGCGGTGCTCTACGGCCACGGTTCCGACCCGAAGCACCTGGCCCTGCCGGCGCTCGAGTTCGCCCGTGTTGTCCGCGAGCACGGTCACAACGCTGTCATCGCCCTGGACATCGACTCGTCCAGCGAGCTTGCGCTGACCAAGACCGTCACCACCCACCCCATCAAGAACTACATCGAGCACGTCGACCTGCTGCTCGTGCAGCGGGGCGAGAAGGTCACCGTCGAGGTGCCCATCGTCCTCACCGGCGAGACCGCCTCGGGGACCCTGCTCACCCAGGACCTCACCACGGTCCAGATCGAGGCCGACGCCCTGAGCCTCCCGGAGCAGATCGAGTTCTCCATCGAGGGCCTGGCGGCCGGCACCCAGGTGCACGCCTCCGACCTGTCGCTGCCCTCGGGTTCCACCCTGATCACCGACGCCGAGGCGATGGTGCTCGCGGTGAACGAGGCCCCGAGCGCCGCCGCCATGGAGGGCGACACGGGCGAGGGCACCGAGCCCGAGGCCAACGAAGAAGGCTGAGCCCATCACGTCGGGCGACTCGAACGGCACGCCTCCCCCGCCTCACGGCTGGGGTGGCGTGCCGTTCCCGTACCTGAGCCCGGCACAGGTGAGGGCGCTGCGGTTCCCGCGCCGCAAGAACGGCAAGGGGTACGACCCGGCGCAGGTCGACGCGTTCGCGCGGCAGATCGCCGACGCCCTCGCCGGGCGGTTCGCGCTGCGGCCCGAGCAGGTGCGGTCGATCGCGTTCACCGAGATCGCGGGCGGCTACGAGCAGCGCGCCGTGGACGAGTTCCTGGCCGCCGCGGAGCACCAGCTGCGCTCCGGCCACGTGCCGCCGACGACCCTCCAGACCGGTGACGCGCTGCTGGCGGTGAAGCTGCCGAAGGCGTCCAGCGGCTACGATCGCGGCGAGGTCGACGCGTTCCTCGGGCGCGCCGCCGCCGCGCTGGACGGCCGGGGGCGGATGACCGCGGGCGAGGTCCGCCACACCAGGTTCAGCACCACGTCGGGTCTGCGGCGCGGCTACCAGGTGCGGGCGGTGGACACCCTGTTGGACGAGCTGGAGCAGGAGTTGCGGTTCCGTGGTCGATGACGTGGCCCTGGTCGTCGGGCTGGGCAACCCCGGCCCCAAGTACGAGGGCAACCGGCACAACGTCGGTTTCCTGGTCCTCGACGAGCTGGCTTCACGCGTTGGTGGGAAGTTCAAGGCGCACAAGGGTGGCGCCGAGGTGCTGGAGGGCCGCCTGGCCGGCCGCCGCGTCGTGCTGGCGAAGCCGCGCGGCTACATGAACCTCTCGGGTGGCCCGGTGGCGGGCACGGCGAACTTCTACAAGGTGCCGCCCGCGTCGATCGTCGTCGTGCACGACGAGCTGGACCTGCCGTTCGCCACCGTGCGGCTGAAGCTGGGCGGCGGCGAGAACGGCCACAACGGCCTGCGCTCGATCACGAAGTCGCTGGGCACCAAGGACTACCACCGGGTGCGCTTCGGCGTGGACCGCCCGCCGGGCCGGATGGACCCGGCCGACTACGTGCTGCGGGACTTCTCGCCGGCGGAGCGCAAGGAGCTGGCCTTCGAGCTGGACCGGGCGGCGGACGCCGTGGAGGCCCTGCTGGAACTGGGGCTGGAAGCGGCCCAGAACAAGTTTCACTGAGCACAAGTTCCACTGAGCACGGGTTCCGCTGAGCACGAGTGGAACGCGGCGCTGCCGGGCACCCTGGGCCGGACCGCGAGCCACGCCATGCCGACGACCCGGCCGTCCACGACGGCGACCGCGCACCGGTGGGTGGCCGCGTGCTCGCGGGCCCACGCCGTGAAGCGGGCCGCGAACCCCTCCGGGGGCGCGGACCCGGCTCTCGTGCTCCCACCGGGAGCGCAGCTCGGCCACGATCGGCAGGTCCTCGGGGCGGGCGGGGCGGATCTCGGTCGTCACCCGACCATCGTGCCCGGGTCAGCGGTCGCGGCGGCCGAAGCGGGCCAGCAGGTGCCACACCTTCTTGAGGTCCTGCGGGTCGTGGCGGCCCGCGGTGCCGCCGACGACCGCCGGCGTCAGCACGCCGTCCACGGCGATCTCCTCCCCCAGCGCCGTGGACCGCGGCCCGCGGAAGTCCGGGTGGCGGCGCAGTTCGTCCACGTGCAGGTGAAAACCGGGGTGCCACTCGACCGCGCAGGGCAGGCGCGACGCGGCCTCCTCGACGGGCGTGCCGCGGTAGCTCGGGTCGAGCACGAGGGCCTCCGCGTCGGCCGCGACGGACACCCCGCCGTGCACGTGCGCCTCGACGTAGTCGTCCAGCGGGTCCCGTGCGTCGGCCAGGGCCGCGACCACCAGCCCCACCCGGTCGGCGACGCCGAAGTGCTCCGGCTCCAGCACGCTGTCCGGGTAGCAGAACGTGGTGCGCGGCAGGACGTGCGGTTTCAGCCGCAGGTGTGACGAGCCGAAGCGCGGTGACGCGCCGTACGGGTCGCGCCGGAGGTCCAGCCCGCCGTACACCGGCCGGTCGCGGGGCGGGGCCGAGTTGTACGCGCCGCCGAACATGCGGCTCTCCCAGCGCCACCGGGCGCCGCCCTCGAACGCGGTCAGGCCGCCGTTGCCGGTCCCGGTGACGAACTGCGACAGGTACGCGTCGCCGTCCGCCAGCGCGGGAACCACTCGTTCGGGGTGGAAGTTCAGGGTGACGCGCAGCGCGCGGTCGAGCGGCGGACCGCCGGACCGCGCCGCCACGAAGGCCAGCGCGCGGGCCACCGCCCCGCCCGACACCACCCCGCCCGACACCACCCCGGCAGGCGCCACCCCGGCAGGCGGCGGCCCAGTACCCGCCGCCCCGCCCGACGCCGCCCCGGCGGGCATCAGGGCAGCGGCACCAGCGAGGCCGCCGAGGAGCGGCGCAGCTTGCCGGACGGCGTCTTGGGCAGGCTGCCGGGCTTCAGCACGACCACCGAGAACGGCCGCAGCCCGACCGCGTCCACCACCCGCGCGCTGATCTCCTTGGTCAGGGCCTTCACCGCCTCGTCCTCACCGGCCAGCGCCGACTCGACGACCACGGCGAACCGCTCGCGCCGGGTGCCCGCGTCCAGCCGCACGGCGATCGCGTTGCCCGCGCGCACCCCGTCCACGGACAGCGCGGCCCGCTCGATGTCGGTGGGGTAGATGTTGCGGCCGCCCATGATGATCACGTCCTTGCGCCGCCCGCACACGACGACCTGGCCGTCCACCAGGTACCCCTCGTCGCCGGTGTCGAGCCAGCCGTCGGCGTCCTGGGTGGCCAGCGGTCCGTCCACGGTCAGGTAGCCGGGCGTCACCGCCTCGCCGCGCACCCGCAGCTGCCCGACCTCGCGCTCGCCGCGCACCGCGCCCGACTCGTCGACGACCCGCACCTCCAGGCCCGGCAGCGGCGGGCCGTTCAGCGGGAACGCCCGCGCGTTCGGGGTGTCCGGGGGGACCGGCACGGCCCGCTTGCCGGCCTCCAGCTCCTCGGGGTCCACCCAGTCGACGGAGAGGCCGGAGAACAGCGGCGCGAACGCCACGCCCAGCGTCGTCTCCGCCATGCCGTACGCGCACAGCACGCACTCGGGGGGCATCCCGAACCGCTCGCCCGCGTCGGTGAACGCCTTCACCGCGGCCGGGTCGATCGGTTCGGCGCCGTTGAGCGCGAGGCGCAGCGTGGACAGGTCGAACGCGCCGTCGTCCACGCCCTTCATGCGGCGGGCGACGATGGCGTAGGCGAAGTTCGGCGCGGCGGTGATGGTGCCGCCGTGGCGGGAGATCAGGTCCGGCCACAGCGTGGGCCGGGCGAGGAAGTCGGCCGGGGTGACCTTGACCAGCTCGATGCCGAGCAGCATCGGCACGGTCAGGAAGCCGACCATCCCCATGTCGTGGAACAGCGGCAGCCACGACACCATGACGTCGCGGCCCGGGTCGAGGGCTGCGGCGACCCGCATCCCCTCGGCGTTCGACCACAGGTTCGCGTGGGTGATCCGGACGGCCTTCGGGTCGGCGGTGGAGCCGCTGGTGAGCTGGAGCAGGGCGGTCATGCCCTCGTCGACCTCGACGGGCGCGGCCAGGGGCTCGCCGTCCAGGTCGTCGAGCCGGCGGTGGGTCACGCCGTGCTGGTCGAGCACCGGGGCCAGGGCGTCGAACGGCGCGCCGAGCAGCACCAGCTCGGCGTCGATCATGCGGAGCACGCGCAGGGTGTCGTCGGCCCACTCGGCGAGGTCGGTGCGGGGCGTCGGCTGGTGCAGCATCGTCGTGCTGCCGCCCGCCAGCCACACCGCCTGCACGGCGGGGGCGATGGACGCAGGGTCGCCCGCGAGGACGGCGACGGACGCGCCGGGGCGGACACCGCCGGCCACCAGGGCGCCGGCCACCCGCGTCGCCCGCTCGTGCACCTCGGCCCACGTCCGGCGGACCGGCGCGCCCGGCTCCCCCGTGGTCATTCCCCGCGACCGTCCCCCGGCACCCGCAGCGGTTGCCACCATCGTGTCCACGAACCGGCTCATGGGGGCCAGAGTAGAGCGATCCGCCCAGCATTGAGCCGATAGGGCGAAACAACGACGCCACCATCCGGCGATACTCCCCGGTACACCGCACGAAGGAGGTAATGGGTGGCCGGGTTCGACGCGCGCCAGCACATGCCGGCACATCCGGCGCCGCTGTTGAACGCGCAGGATCTGCGGCAGGTCGCCTTCCACCGCCCGCCCCCCGGCCAACCGGGGTACGACGAGGCCCAGGTGGACGCCTTCCTCGACCGCGTCGAGCACACGCTGCTGGGCCGGGACGACGTGACCGAGGACGACGTGCGGAGAGCGAGGTTCAGACCCGCGCGGCCGGGTTACCACGCGGCCGAGGTCGACGCGTTCATGGACCTCGTCGCGGACACCCTCGGCTCGACCCCGCAGCGGCGGCAGGCCACCGCGCCCGCGCAGGGCGCGCACGCCACGTCGACGGGGATGCGCCCGGCGGCACCGCGGCTGACCCCTCAGGACGTGCGCGGCGTGCGGTTCCACAAGCCCAGACCGGGCAACCGCGGCTACCACGAGGGCCAGATCGACGCGTTCCTCGACCGGATCGAGAACACCCTGGCGGGCCGCGACACGCTGACCGCGCTGGAGGTGCAGGAGCAGGAGTTCCGCTACGCCCCGCCCGGCCAGGTCGGGTACGACGAGGACGACGTGGACACGTTCCTGGACCTGGTCGTCGTCACCCTGGAGCGCACCCCGCCCCAGCCGGGCCGCACGACCCCGCCGCGCGGCACCCCGCCCCGCACCCCCTCGGACCGCACCCCCTCGGGCCGCATCCCGCCGCCCGCCTCACGACCGGTCGTCCCCCCGACCACCCCGCCGACCACCCCGTCGCTCGCCGCGCCGCTCGTCCCGCCGCCGACGAGCCCGACCACGGCGACCACCCCGCCGCCCCCGCTGCCCGCCCGCCCCCGCCAGGGCCCCGGCACCCGCCCGCTCACCGCGCGCGACGTGCGCACCGCCGCGTTCGGCAAACCGCCCCGCGGCCGGCGCGGCTACCAGGAGTCGCAGGTGGACCGGTTCCTGGACCGCATCGAGAACACCCTCCTCGGCCAGGACGACCTGACCGCCCGCGAGGTCCGCGAGGTCCGCTTCAGCCGGCCCATGTTCGGCCGGCGCGGCTACGACGAGACCGAGGTCGACGCCTTCCTGACGCGGGTGGAGAAGCAGCTCGGCGACGGCCCGCTGCCGCCCGACGCGCTGCCCCCGATCACGTCGTGGAAGCAGCTGCGCAGGCTGAAGATCCCCCTGGCCGGTCCCGCCGCGCGCGGTTACCGCACGTCCCAAGTGGACCGGGTGCTGGAGGAGGTCGGCATCGCGCTGGACGGCATGGTCGGCGCGACCTCGGCCGAGATCGCGAAGACCAGGTTCACCCAGTCGATCATGGCGGGCCAGGGCTACGACACCGCGTTCGTCGACGAGCTGATGCCGCTGCTGGTCGCCGAACTCCGCCGCCGGGGCGTCTGACCCCGGACCCCGGACCCGCGACCAGGGACCCCGGGCCCGGGACGCGGGACGCGGGACCCGCCCGCCGCCGGGCGGGCCCCGGTCAGCCCTCGGCGCTCTCGGCGGCCTCCAGCCACTGCGCCTCGACGTCCCCCGCCTCCGCCAGCACGGCGCGCAGCTCGGCGTCCAGGGCCAGCAGCCGCTCCGGGTCGGTGGCGGCCTCGGCGAGCTTCGCGTGCAGCTCGGCCTCCTTCTTCTGGAGCACCTCCAGCCGCCGCTCCAGCCGGGCCAGCTCCTTGCGCGCCGCGCGCTGGTCGGCCGCGTTCGACGTCGACGCGGCCTTCGGCGCCGCGACCGGGGCCGCCGCCTCCTTCTGCCGGTCGCGCCGCTTCAGGTACTCCTCGATGCCGCCCGGCAGGTCGGTCAGCCCGCCGTCGCCGAACAGGGCCACCACGTGGTCGCACACGCGCTCCACGAGGTACCGGTCGTGGGAGATGACCACGAGCGTGCCCGGCCACGAGTCGAGCAGGTCCTCCAGCTGCTGGAGGGTGTCGATGTCCAGGTCGTTGGTGGGCTCGTCGAGCAGCAGCACGTTCGGCTCGGCCATCAGCAGCCGGCACAGCTGCAACCGCCGCCGCTCGCCGCCGGACAGGTCGCCGACCGGCGTCCACTGCTTCTGCGACGAGAACCCGAACCGCTCGGCGAGCTGCGACGCCGACATCTCCTGCTTGCCCAGCACCACCCGCCGGGCGACCTCCTCCACGGCCTCCAGCACCCGCATCGTCGGGTCGAGGTCGTGCAGCTCCTGGCTGAGGTGCGCGAGCTTCACCGTCTGGCCCTGCACGCGCTTGCCGGACTCCAGCTCGCGCTCACCGGCCAGGGCGCGCAGCAGCGTCGTCTTGCCCGACCCGTTCACGCCGACGATGCCGACCCGGTCGCCGGGCCCGATGCGCCACGTCAGGTCGCGCACCAGCACCCGGTCGGGCACGGTGAGCGTCGCGTCCTCCAGCTCCAGCACGGTGCGGCCCAGGCGGCGCTTGGCGAACGCCAGCAGCTCGACCGAGTCGCGCGGCGGCGGGACGTCGGAGATCAGGGCCTCGGCGGCCTCGATGCGGTAGCGCGGCTTGGACGTGCGGGCCGGCGCGCCGCGGCGCAGCCACGCCAGCTCCTTGCGGGCCAGGTTGCGGCGCTTCTCCTCCAGGGTGTCGGCGAGGCGACCGCGCTCGGCGCGGGCGAACGTCCAGTCCGCGTACCCGCCCTCGTACTGCTCGACGCGACCGCCGACGACCTCCCACGTCCGGGTGCACACGGTGTCCAGGAACCACCGGTCGTGGGTGACGACGACGAGCGCCGTGCGCCGGGTCAGCAGGTGGTCGGCCAGCCAGCGCACGCCCTCCACGTCGAGGTGGTTGGTGGGCTCGTCCAGCACCACGAGGTCGAGGTCCTGCACCAGCGCCGCCGCCAGGGCCACCCGCCGCCGCTCGCCGCCGGACATGGTGGCGACCGGCGAGTCCAGGCCGAAGCCGGTGATGCCGAGGCCGTCGAGGATGGACCGGACGCGGGCGTCGGCGGCCCACTCGTGGTCGTCGGCGCCGTACCCGAGCGGGTCGAGCACGGCGTTGCGCACCGTCGACCCCTCGCCCAGCTCGGTGCGCTGGGTGACCACGGCCATCCGCAGGCCGCGGTTCTGGCTGACCCGCCCCTCGTCCGGTTCGGCGAGCCCGGCCAGCACCTCCAGCAGCGTCGTCTTGCCGCCGCCGTTGAGGCCCACGACGCCGATGCGGTCGCCCTCACCGACACCCAGGGACACGCCGTCGAGCAGCGGGCGAACGCCGAACGACTTGGAGACGTTCTCCAAGTTGACCAAGTTGGCCATCTACCAGCACCTTCATCGGGAACGCGAGGACACAGCGACACTCCAGCCTAGCCGGCGCTCCCGGAACGGCGGTGTGCCCGCGACCACCTCACGCGCTGTAATCGGGTGGTGGCGCAACCGAAGTGGGTGTGGATCGCGGGCGGCCTGGCCGTCCTGTTCGTCATCGGCGTCGTGAACGGCGACGACCAGGGGTCGGGCGGGGCGACGCCGCCCGGCGGGCGGGCCGCCGACACGTGCACCGTGCCGCAGGTCGTGGGCATGGTCCACCAGGAGGCCCAGGACGCCCTCCAGGCGGCGGGCCTGTTCCGGCTGCTGGAGGAGGACGCCACCGGTCAGGGCCGGATGGTGCTGGTGGACCGGAACTGGGTCACGACGGCGCAGAGCGTCCCCGGCGGGCAGGTGGTGGACTGCGGCACCGACATCACCCTCGCCGCGAAGAAGATCGGCGAGTGAGCCTCAGGCGTGCACCTCGGGCGGCGCGGGGCGGGGCGCCTCCTCGGTGCCGATGACGCGCGCGCCGTGCACGGGGCCCTGGGCCACGCGGACCGTGCGGCACACGCCCGCGCCCGCCAGCTCGGCCGCCACGCGCACCGCGGAGTCACCGTCCGTGCACAGGAACGCGCAGGTCGGCCCGGAGCCGGAGACCATGCCGGCCAGCGCGCCCGCGTTCACGCCCGCGCGCAGCGTGCGCCGCAGGTTGGGCCGCAGCGACACGGCGGCGGCCTGGAGGTCGTTGCCGAGCAGCAGCGCGAGCTGCCTCGGGTCGCCGGACGACAGGCCCTCCAGGACGGCCTCGGCGTCGCCCACGCGGGGCGGGTCGCCGTCCGCGCGCAGCCGGTCCAGCTCGCCGAACACCTCGGGCGTGGACAGCCCGCGCCGGTCGAACGCCAGCACCCAGTGGAACGTGTGCCGGGCCAGCACGGGCACGATCTGGTCGCCCCGGTCGGTGCCCAGGGCCGTGCCGCCGTAGAGGGCGAACGGGACGTCCGCGCCGATCGTCCCGGCCAGGACGGCCAGTTCGTCGCGGGTGGTCTCCAGCCGCCACAGGGAGGCGAGGCCGACGAGGGTGGCCGCCGCGTCCGCGCTGCCGCCCGCCATGCCGCCGGCGACCGGGATGGCCTTGCGGATCACCACCCGGACCTTCGGGTCGTCGGGGTCGCGGCCGACGTGCCGGGCGAGCACCCGCACGGCCTTCCACGCCAGGTTGGACGGGCCGGTGGGCACCGAGTCGGCGCCCTCGCCGTGCACCTCCACCCCGGGGTCGTCGGCGATGGCGACGGTGACCTCGTCGGTGAGCGACAGCGCCTGGAAGATGGTCACCAGGTCGTGGTACCCGTCCGCGCGGGGATCGCCGACGGCCAGGTGCAGGTTCACCTTGGCCGGGACGCGGACGGTGACCGGGGGCGGGACGACTGCGAGCACGCCGTGAAGCCTACGGGCGTTTCCGGGTCGCCCGCGCCAAAGACCACCTGAGCAGGCGAAAGACCGGGCGGGGGTTACCCGCCCGGCCTTCGCGGGGTCGGTCAGACGGCCAGGACGGACCCGGCGAACTCGTTCTTGATGTAGTCCTTCACCTGCTGCGACTGGAGCAGTTCGAGCAGGTCCTTGATCCGCTTGTCGTCCTTGAGCTCGGCGCGGGTGACGAGGCCGTTGGCGTTCGGGTTGCCCTCCGCCTTCTCCAGCACCAGGGCGTCGTCGGCGGGCTTGAGGCCGGCGTCGATGGCGTAGTTGCCGTTCACCACGGACGCGTCGGTGTCGTCCAGCGAGCGGGGCAGCTGGGCGGCCTCCAGCTCGACGAACTCCAGGTTCTTCGGGTTCTCCGCGATGTCCCGGATGGTCGCCGTCTTCTCGCTGCCGGCCTTGACCTTGATCAGGCCGTTGTCCTGGAGCAGCTTGAGGCCGCGGGCCTCGTTGGTGGCGTCGTTGGCGACGGCGACCTTCGCGCCGTCCGGCAGGTCGGCGAGCGACTGGTGCTTCTTCGAGTACACGCCCAGCGGCTCGACGTGCACCGGGCCGATCCACTCCAGGCCGGCGCCGCTCTCGGACTTGAAGGTGTCCAGGTAGGGCACGGTCTGGAAGTAGTTGGCGTCCAGCGAACCGTCGACCAGCGCGGTGTTCGGCTGCACGTAGTCGGTGAACTCGACGACCTCGACCTTGAGGCCCTTGGACGCGGCGAGGTTGTCCGCGACGTACCGCAGCACCTGGGCGTGCGGGACGGGGCTCACGCCGACCTTGAGCGCCGCGTCCGGGTTCGAGGCGGCGCCGGTGTCGCCGCTCCCGCAGCCCACCGCGGTCAGCAGCACGGCGAGGAGGGCAGCACGAATACGCATGTCGTTCCTTCTGGGAAAAGTGGTGAGGTGGGGAGGGGCTAGACCGACGCGGTGCGGCGGCGGTCGACGCGGCGCGCGACGACGTTGGTGACGACCTGGATCGTGGTGGCGATGACCGCCAGCACGACGACCGTGCTCCACAGGTACCGGTCGTTGAACCGCTGGTAGCCCATGCGCACCGCGAGGTCGCCGAGGCCGCCGCCGCCGACGACCCCGGCCATCGCCGAGTAGCCGAGCAGGGCGATCGCGGTCACGCCGACCGCGTTGACCAGGGCGGGCAGCGACTCGCGGAGCAGCACGCTGCGCACGATCCGCAGCGTGGACGAGCCCGTCGTGACGGCGGCCTCGACCACCGCCACGTGCACCTCGGCCAGCACGTTCTGCACCAGCCTGCCGACGAACGGGATGGCGCCCACCGCCAGCGGCACGATCGCCGCCGTCGGCCCGATCGTGCTGCTGAGCAGGAGCCTGGTCAGCGAGGTGAGCACCACCAGCAGGACCAGGAACGGCATGGAGCGGCCGAGGTCGACGACGAAGCCGAGGACCTTGTGCACCACCGGGCGCGGCTTCAGCCCACCGGGTGCGGTGAGCTGGAGCCAGATGCCGACGGGGGTGCCGAGCAGGACCGCGATCAGGGTGGAGACCACCACCATGTAGAGCGTCTCACCGGTGGCGACGAGCAGTTGGTCGAAGACCTCCGACCAGGGTGTTGCAGACCTCACGCAGCTACTCCCTGCGGACCCGCGAGGGTCCGGCGCACGGAGCCGCCGGCCTCGGAGATCCACTCCAGCGCCGAGTCGGCGCGCTCACCCTTCAACCCGACGCGGAACCGCGCGACGGGGGTCTCGCCCAGGCGGGTCAGGCCGCCGCCCAGCAGGTTCAGGTCGACGCCGAACCGGCTGGTCGCCTCGGGCAGCAGGGCGCCGACGGCGGCGAAGCCGACCAGCACCACGTCCGCGACCCGGTCGAACGCGGCCTCCGCGCCCGGGTTCTGGTCCACGGCGGGCAGCAGCGAGGCGGCCGTGCGGCTGGCCGCGTCGGACACCAGGTCGAGCACCTTGCCGTGCTCCACGACCTTGCCGCCCTCCAGCACCGCGACGTCGTCGCAGATCCGGCGGACCACGCCCATGTCGTGCGTGACGACGAGGACGGTCACGCCCAGCTCGGCGCGCGCCCGGTCCAGCACGGTCAGCACCGAGCCGGTGGTGTCGGGGTCGAGCGCCGAGGTCGGCTCGTCGGCCAGCAGCACCGACGGCGACGCGGCGAGCGCGCGGGCCACGGCGATGCGCTGGCGCTGGCCGCCGGAGAGCTGGTCGGGGTACGACCCGGCCTTGTCGGTGAGGCCCACCAGGTCGAGCAGCTCGGCGACGCGGGTGCGGCGCTGCGGGCCGGCGATGCCCGCGGCCTCCAGCGGCAGCGCGACGTTGCCGGCGGCGGTGCGCTGGCGCAGCAGGGAGTCGCCCTGCGGCACGACGCCGATCTGCCGGCGGGCGGCGCGCAGCGCGGTGCCGTCGAGGGAGACGAGGTCCGTGCCGTCGACGCGGATCGCGCCGCTGTCCGGGCGCTCCAGCAGGGCGACGCAGCGGGCCAGGGTGGACTTGCCGGCGCCGCTCGGGCCGACGACGCCGAGGACGGTGCCGGCCGCGACGTCCAGGTTCACGCCGTCCAGCGCGCGAACCTGACCGGTACTCCCGGGGAAGGTCTTGGTGAGGTTCTCGACAGTGATCACGTTTTCGCTCCACGAAGGCGTGCGGCGGCGCGCGCTCGTGGCGCGCGTCGACCGGCGGGCTCAGCTCAGGAAGGTGTCCCGCGACGGGGACGGCGAGGATCGAAAAGCGGCCCGGTAAGCGGGCTCTGGGCTCTTCTAGAGGCTGCGACAGCCGGAGGCCGTGCGGCGGCCGTGGTCGACGACCCGCCTTCTCGTGAGCAGCATCCTGGGCACGTGATCCTCCATCGGTCCTGGCTGAAGCACCTGCCCCTGTGGAGGAGTGGTTGCTGCGGCGTCGTAGAGCCAGGTCTCTCGGCCGCTCGGGATGGCAGCACCGAGTACACCCGACGACCCACTCCCGACGCAAGCCTGAAACAGGATCGTCCGGCAAATCACACTTTCGGCCGAAAGATCGACGACTACCGAGTGGAGGCGGCCTCGGCTATCCGGACGAAGTCGGCGACCCCCAGTTGTTCGCCGCGGACAGCGGGGTCGACGCCCGCCTCGACGAGCAGCCGCTCCGCCGCCGCGGCCGACCCGGCCCAGCCGGCCAGCGCGCCGCGCAGCATCTTGCGCCGCTGCGCGAAAGCCGCGTCCACCAACGAGAACAGCGCCTTGCGGTCCACAGAGGACGGGCTCTCCCGGCGGGTGAACGCCACCAGCGCGGAGTCCACGTTGGGCACCGGCCAGAACACCGCGCGCGACACCGGGCCGGCCCGGCGCGCGTCGGCGTACCAGGCGAGCTTGACGCTCGGCACGCCGTAGACCTTGCTGCCGGGGGGCGCGGCCATCCGGTCGGCCACCTCGGACTGCACCATCACCAGGCCGGTGCGCAACGACGGCAGCTCGGCCAGCAGGTGCAGCACGACGGGCACGGCGATGTTGTACGGCAGGTTCGCCACCAGGGCGGTGGGCGCGACCGGCAGCCGGTCGGCGGTGACGCGCATCGCGTCCTCGTGCACCACGGTGAGCCGGTCGGCCAGCAGCGGGGCGCGCTCGGCGGCGGTGGCCGGGAGCCGCTCGGCGAGCTTCCCGTCGATCTCCACGGCCACCACGGCCCGGCACGCGGGCAGCAGCGCCAGCGTCAGCGACCCCAGGCCCGGCCCGACCTCCAGCACGACGTCGTCGGCGGTCAGCTCGGCCGCGGCCACGATGCGGCGCACCGTGTTCGGGTCGTGCACGAAGTTCTGCCCCAGCTTCTTGGTGGGGCGGACGTCCAGCTCGGCGGCGAGCCGGCGAACGTCAGCCGGCCCGAGGAGCGAACTCCCCGGGTCGGTCGACGGTGAAGCGTTGGTCACCCGTGCATTCTTACGACAGGCCCAGCTTCGAGGAACAGTGGGGCCACGCCGAGTAGCCGCCGCGGGCGTCGCGCAGCTTCGTGGCGACGGCGATCTGCTGCTCGCGGCTCGCCTGGTGCGGGTACGCGGCGTACTGCGCGCCGCCGTAGGCGTCCCAGGTGCTCTTGTTGAACTGGAGGCCGCCGTAGTAGCCGTTGCCGGTGTTGATGGCCCAGTTGCCGGTCGCCTCGCACTGGGCGAGGGAGTCCCACACCGCGCCGTCGGGCGGGAGCTTGGTGCCGACCTTGACCTTCTTGGCCTTCGGCTCCTTGGTGACCTTCACGCCCAGCTTCTCGCGGCCGGTCTCCTGGCCGTTCTTCTGCGTGACGCGGTAGGTGACGATCTGCTCGCCGGGCTCGCCCGGCTCCAGGACCTCTTTCTGCCCCTTCATCATCGTGTCGTCCTTGACCTCCTCGACGGGCGGCTGGATGGCCTCCGTCGCGTTGATCACGGACACGCCGGTGCGGGTGATGTGGACCTCGGCGCCGTTGGTGATGCGCAGGTCCGGCGCCGTTTCGAGCTTGTCCTCGGCGCCGAGGGAGAGGTTCTCGTTCTTGAGCATCTCGTCGACCGTCAGAGCGGTCGTCCGCAGCTGCCTCGGCGGGTTGCCGCCGTCGTAGAGCGTGATGGTCTTGAGGCTCTTGACCTCCAGGGACAGGCCCTGGAGCGGCACGTCCATGCCGCGGTCGTGCGAGAGCCACGCGCCCTCGTCCGGCACCTGCATCTGGTCGAGCGCCTCGTCGACGGTGACCGAGCGCACCCAGCCCTCGCGCTGCTCGCCGTCCACGGTCATCTTCACCAGGCGACCGCGGTCCAGCGAGATCTTGCCGCCGTCGCCGACCTTGGCCTGGGGGGACGGGCTCAGCGCGTCGTGCTCGCCCACCACGATGCCCTCGTCCGCGAGGATCTCGCCGACGGTGGACTCGTAGGTCCGCACGGTCTTGGCCTCGCCGTCCACGTCGACCGTGACGGACTTGTCCAGGGCGATGGCGGTCGCGCCGCCACCGGAGATGGTCACCAGCACGGTGGCGACCGCGGCCTTGAGGAAGCGCCGCTTCCACTTCCCCGCGGCTTCGACCAGGGCGGCCGGCGGGGCGTCGGGCCGCTCGGCGGCCGGTCCGCCCGCGACCCGGTCCTGGGAGACCTCGTCGGGGATGATGATCGGGGGGAGGAGCGTGGTCTCGGCGTTGATCAGCCGGATCAGCTCGTCGACGTCGACGTTGGCGTTCGCCAGCAGCTCGTCGGCCTCGGGGCCCAGCACGTCCAGCACGTCGTCGGGCGTGATGCTGAAGACGGCGGTCTCCCAGCCCGAGTTGTCCACGTCGTAGAGCGGTCCCGGTCTGTCCAGGACGTCCACCGAGGTGGCCACCGCCGGGGCGGTGTTCACGGGCGTAAACCAGTCGGTGTCCTCGTTGAACGAGTTCACGGGGTTCCATACCTCCTGAAGGCGCGAAGACCAGCCACGCGCACGTTCGGTGTCGGTGGTCAGCTAGTGATCTCCGGCAACTCCCGTGCGGTTCGGTGCTTCATCGCTTCTGGTGTGTGTCGACCCGCCCCGACTGCGGGTGCGCCCCGTGGATACGTGGGGCACGGTCACGGGACCGTAACGGGTGGACGGGGGTTGTGCCAACACCCCTACCGAGCTTGTGAGTTCGCTCACTCCCCCGGCGGAGCACAGTCGTCCGCCGTTTGTCGTAAGACCGATTACGACTCCGCCACGTCACGAAGCCCGAAGACCCGCTCGGCGGTTCGGGTGATCATGGTGGCGAGTTCGGCCGGGTCCTGCTCACGCAGCGTCGCGATGTCCCGGAGCGTGTAGGCGGCGCAGTACGGTTCGTTCGGGCGACCCCGGAAGGGGTGCGGCGTCAGGAACGGCGCGTCCGTCTCCACGAGCAGGTGGTCGTCGGGCACCCAGCGGGCCGCCTCGCGCAGCGCGTGGGCGTTGCGGAACGTGGTCGTGCCCGCGAAGGACAGGACGAACCCGCGCTCCACGCACGCCTCGGCGAACGCCAGGTCGCCGGAGAAGCAGTGGAACACCACCGAGTCCGGCGCGCCTTCGGAGTCCAGCACGGCGAGGACGTCCTCGTGCGCGTCCCGGTCGTGGATCATCAGCGGCTTGCCGACCGACTTCGCCAGCTCGACGTGCCACCGGAACGCCTCGTGCTGGGCGTCCTTGGGCGCGTAGTCCCAGTAGTAGTCGAGCCCGGTCTCGCCGATCGCCACGACGCGGGGCAGCCCGGCCAGCCGGGTCAGCTCGGCCTTCACGTCGTCGCCGAAGTCGGACGTGCGGGTCGGGTGCAGCGCGACGGCCGCGAAGACCCGCTCGTCCCACGTGGCGGCCTCGGCGGCCCAGCGGGCGGCGTCGAGGTCGTCGGCGACCGTGACCACGCGGTCGACCCCGGCCGCGTTGGCCCGGTCCAGCATCTCGCGGACGTCCTGCGGCGTCTTGGCGCCGCAGGCGTCGAGGTGGGTGTGGGCGTCGACCACCGGCGCCGGGAGGGTCTCCGGCACCGGCGGTCGCTCGCCCCTGCGCTTGCTCACGTGACGATCGGCGCCCACTCCGGACCGGTCTCGCCCAGTTCCGGGTCGAGCTTGGCGAACAGCGGGCTCGGCTTCACCAGCGGCCGTCCCACCTCGATCGGCGTGGACCCCCACGTCGCCTGCTCGGACGCGTAGTCACCGGTCAGCACCGGGTACTCGCGCTCGGGCGCGTCGAGGTCGGTGACCTCGGTCAGCTGCGGCTGCGCGGCCCACACGCCCGTGCCGCCCAGCGCCTCGTGCACCTTCTGCGCCGAGTGCGGCAGGAACGGCGTGAGCAGCGTGTTCGCGTCCTGTACGACCTGGAGCGCGGTGTGCAGCACGGTGTCGCGGCGCTCCGGGTCGTCCTTGAGCTTCCACGGCTCCTGGTCCGACAGGTACCGGTTGGCCGCGGCGACCACCTTCATCGCCTCGCCGGACGCCTGCTTGAACCGCGAGCGGCGCAGGTGCGCGCCGACCACGTCGAACGCCTTGTTCGACAGCAGCAGCAGCTCGTGGTCGGCGGCGGTCGGCTTGGTCGGCCTCGGCACCGCGCCCACGTTCTTGTGCGCCATGGAGATCGACCGGTTGACCAGGTTGCCCCACTCGTTGGCCAGCTCGAAGTTCGTCCGGCGGACGAACTCCTCCCAGGTGAAGTCGGTGTCCTGGTTCTCCGGTCCCGCGACCGAGATGAAGTAGCGCAGCGCGTCCGGCCCGAACTGCTTCAGGAAGTCCGTGACGTAGATGACCGTGCCGCGCGAGGTCGAGAACTTCGAGCCGCTCATGGTGAGGAACTCGGAGGACACCACCTCGGTGGGCAGGTTGAGCGCGCCGAACGCGCCCGGCTGCCCGCCCTTCGCGCCCTGGCCGTTCTGGCCCAGCAGCAGCGACGGCCAGATCAGCGAGTGGAAGACGATGTTGTCCTTGCCCATGAAGTAGTAGCCCTGGGCGTCACCCGTCCAGAACTCCTTCCAGGCGTCGTCGTCCCCGCTGCGGCGGGCCCACTCGACGCTCGCGCTGAGGTAGCCGATCACCGCGTCGAACCACACGTAGAACCGCTTCATCGGCTGCTCGCTCCACCCGTCGAGCGGGATGGGGATGCCCCAGTCCAGGTCGCGGGTGATGGCGCGCGGGCGCAGGTCGCCGATCAGGTTCTGGCTGAACTTGAGCACGTTCGGCCGCCACTCGGTGCGCGTCTGGAGCCACGACCCCAGCGCGTCGATGAACTGCGGCAGGTCCAGGAACAGGTGCTCGGTCTCGACGAACTTCGGCGTCTCCCCGTTGATGCGGGAGCGCGGGTTCTTCAGGTCGACCGGGTCGAGCTGGTTGCCGCAGTTGTCGCACTGGTCGCCGCGCGCGCCGTCGTAGCCGCAGATCGGGCACGTGCCCTCGATGTAGCGGTCGGGCAGCGTGCGGCCCGTCGAGGGGCTGATCGCGCCCATCTCGGTCTTGGGGATGACGTAGCCGTTGCGCCACAGGGCCAGGAACAGCTCCTGGACCACCTTGTAGTGGTTGCCCGTGGTGGTGCGGGTGAACAGGTCGTAGGAGAGGCCCAGGCCGTGCAGGTCGTCCGCGATGACGCGGTGGTACTTGTCGACGAGTTCGCGCGTGGTCAGCCCCTCCTTCTCCGCCTGGACGGAGATGGGGGTGCCGTGCTCGTCGGAGCCGGAGACCATGAGCACCCGGTTCCCCGACATGCGCATGAAGCGGGAGAACACGTCGGAGGGGACACCGAAACCGGAGACGTGACCGATGTGGCGGGGGCCGTTGGCGTACGGCCACGCCACCGCGGTCAACACGGAGGCACTCATGTGCTAAGCCTACGGAGGCCCCGCTGGCGGATTCTGCCGGGTGGGCGTGCGCTACCCGGTCGTGCGGAGCAGCCTCACCCAGGCGGTGGCGGGGAAGCTCAGGTGCCCGGCGCGGGGGTTCTTCGAGTCCCGCGCGAGAACCCTGTCCTCGGTGAACGCCACCTCCACGCAGGCCCCGTTGTTGGCGCTGCGACTGCTCTTGAACCACTGCGGCTCGGACATGGAGCCTCCTCGGTCATCCACCGTCGACCAACGACCGGATCAACGTGAGCGACTGCTGGGCGGACAACGCCGTCGAACGCAGGTTGTCCACCGCCATCTTATAAGACCGCACGTCGTCTTGGTCCTGCACGTAGACGGCACCGTCGAGGCGTTCGGCGTAGACCACGGACTGCGCCTGTGCGAAGTCGAGGACGAAGAAGCTGCCGCTGGTAGCCGCGTGCGGCCCGTCCTCCGGCCTGATCAGCTGGATGGTCACGTTGTCCAACCCGCTCATGTCCACCAGGTGCCGGTACTGCGCCCGCCGCACCTCGGGCGTGCCGACGTCGAGCCGAAGAGCCGCCTCGCCGATCACCGCGTGCAGCGCCAGCGGCCGGTCCTCGGTCAGCCGCCTGGCCCGCGCCATCCGGAAGGAGGCGAAGCGCTCGTTGTGGTCGCGGCGCACGAACCCGGTCGCCTCGGTGATCGCCTGCGCGTAGTCCTCGGTCTGGAGCAGGCCCGGCAGCACCATCGGCTCGAAGCAGAACTCGGCGGTCGCCAGCCCCTCCAGGCCGACGAAGGTCTTGAACCAGTCCGGCACCAGGTGGGACCAGGGCGCCCACCAGCTCCGGCCGGTCGAGCTGCCCGCCAGCGCGGCGAGCCGGTCGACGTCCTTCCGGTCCGCCCCGTAGACCTCCACCAGCTTGGCGACGTCGTCGGGGAACTGCTGGTAGCGGCCGGTCTCCATGTGGCCGACCTTGGCCCGCGTGATGCCGGCCGCCGCCGCGGCCCTGGCCAGGGTCACCCCGCTGAGCTTCCGGTAGTGCGCGAGTTCGACGCCCACGAGCCAGCGCAGGGCGGACGGGTCGTTCCGGGTCATGCCGGAGATCCTGGCCGACCCCGCCCGCCGGGACGATCACTCGAAGGTGTACTTATGCGCGCTAGCTTTCTCGCCTTAGCGTTCGCGGCATGACCAAGAACCACCTCCGCGAGCAGGTCGTGGCCGCCCAGCCCCGGATGTTCGCCCTCTACGGCGCGTTCCGGCGCGAGCCCGCCGTGACCTTCGTCGGCTGGGGCGTCCAGCTCGCCGGCCTGGACAAGGCGTACCTGTGGGGCACCACCGGCACCCACATCGGGGACTCCGCCGAGCAGATCGCCGAGGCGCACCGGGCGTTCGGCGACACCGAGCTGGTCTGGCTCGATCAGCCCTTGCTGACCACGGCGTCGTAGAGCGCCTTCTTGCTCACGCCCGCCGCCTCCGCCACCTCGGCCGCCGCCGACTTGAGGCGTTCGCCGTCGGCCACCCGCTGCTTCACCTCGGCCACCAGCGACTCGACCGACGGTGCCGCGCTCGGCTCGCCGGGCGCCAGCACCACCGTGACCTCGCCCCGCACGCCCCCCTCGGCCCACTCCACCAGCTCGGCCAGCGTCCCCCGCCGCACCTCCTCGTAGGTCTTGGTCAGCTCCCGGCACACCGCCGCCCGCCGGTCCGACCCGAGCACCGCCACCGCGTCCGCCAGGGTGGCCGCGAGCCGGTGGGGTGACTCGAAGAAGACCACGGTGCGAGGATCGTTCAACAATCCAGCGAACCAACGCTGCCGCTCGCCGCCCTTCCGGGGCGGGAAGCCGTCGAACGCGAACCGGTCGGACGGCAGGCCCGACACGGCCAGCGCCGTCGTCACCGCCGACGGGCCGGGCAGGCAGGTGACGCGGATGTCCTCCGCCACGCACGCCGCCACCAACCGGTAGCCGGGGTCGGACACGCTGGGCATGCCGGCGTCGGTCACGAGCAGCACGGTGCGCCCCTCGTGCAACGCCTCCAGCAACCCGGGCAGGCGCGACGTCTCCACCTGGTCGTAGAAGCTGACGACCCGACCGGTGGGCGTCACGTCCAGCGCCGAGGCCAGCGACCGCAGCCGCCGCGTGTCCTCGGCCGCGATGACGTCGGCGGTGGCCAAGGCGTCGACCAGCCGAGGCGAGGCGTCTCGGACGTCGCCGAGCGGAGTAGCCGCGAGAACCAAACGGCCTGATCCAGATACAGGACTCACGCCCCTCACCCTACGATCGGCCCCGTGAGCCTGATCGCACCGCAGTCCGCAGACGACGTGGTCACCGCCGGCGAGGTCCCGCCGGCGAGCCCGCCACCGGGCAACGACCGCGAGACGCGGGCGCGCCAGCTCGACCCCGGCCCGCTGAGCAGCCCGCTGCGCGGCTGGCTCGTCACGCTGACCGTCGCGCTGATCGGTGGCGTGGTCCGGTTCTGGAACCTCGGGTTCCCGACCGACAAGGGCACCCCGGTCTTCGACGAGAAGCACTACGTGCCGCAGGCGGCGCAGGTGCTGCGCAACGGCGGCTACGAGGACAACCCGGGGTACGAGCTGATCGTGCACCCGCCGCTGGGCAAGCAGCTCATCGCGCTCGGCGAGTGGCTGTTCGGCTACGACGGCGTGGGCTGGCGGTTCGCCTCGGCGGTCGCGGGCACGATCACGATCCTGCTGGTGGTGCGCATCGCGCGCCGCCTGACCCGCTCGGACCTGATCGGCGCCGTCGCGGGCGTGCTGCTGATCGCGGACGGCGTGAGCCACGTGCAGTCGCGGATGGGGATGCTCGACATCTTCCTGGCGCTGTTCGTGGTGGTGGCGTTCGCCTGCCTGGTCGCGGACCGCGACCAGGTGCGCGCCCGGATGGCGGTCGCGGTGCGCGAGGGGTGGGCGACCGCGTCCCCGTACGGCCCGTGGCTGGGTTTCCGCTGGTGGCGGTTCGCGGGCGGCATCGCGCTCGGCCTCGCGTGCGGCGTGAAGTGGTCCGGCGTCTGGTACATCGCGTTCTTCGGCGTGATGTCGGTGCTGTGGAGCGCGACGGCCCGGCGCGCGGCGGGCGTGGAGCGGCCCTGGCTGGGCGCGGCCGTGAAGGACCTGGCGCCGTCGCTGTTCGCGCTCCTGGCCGTCCCGCTGCTGGCGTACCTGGCCACGTGGTGGTCGTGGTTCGCCTCCGAGACCGCGATCGACCGGCACGTGGCGGGCGTGAAGATCCCCGAGGACGGCTGGGTCCCCGCGCCGCTGCGCGCGCTCTGGTACTACAGCGGCAACGTGCTGGACTTCCACACCAAGCTGGTCACGCCCGCGAACAGCCCCCACCCGTGGGAGTCGAAGCCGTGGACGTGGCCGATGGGCCTGCGCCCGATGCTCTACTACTTCGAGGGCGCGGTCGCCGGCTGCGGCGCGGCGACGTGCGTGGGCGCGGTCATGCTGATCGGCACCCCCGCCATGTGGTGGCTGGCGTTCCCCGTCCTGGCCTGGGCGCTGTGGCAGGCCATCACGAGGCTCGACTGGCGCTACGCCGCCGTGCTCGTCGGCTACGGCGCGGGCTTCCTGCCGTGGTTCACCAACGTCGACCGGCAGATGTACTTCTTCTACGTGACGCCGATGGCCCCGTTCCTGGTGCTCGGCATCGCGCTGGCCCTGGGCGAGGTCCTGGGCCGCAGCACGGACGGCGCCGAGCGCCGCGGCACGGGTCGCCTCGCGGTGGCCCTCTACGTGGGCCTGGTGGTCGCGAACTTCGTGTGGCTGTGGCCGATCCTCAACGGCCTGCCGATCACGCCGGAGGTCTGGGACGCCCAGAAGTGGCTGCCGTCCTGGAACTGACGCCGTGACCGGTCACCGCGGCAGTTCGGTGAGCACGGGGTTGCGCAGCGCCTCGTAGATCACCGAACTGCGGAAGCTGATCACCTCCCGCCGCACGCTGAGGTGGTCGATGAGGAACGCGTGCAGGTGCTCCAGGTCCTGCACGGCGACGTGGATGAGGAAATCGTCGTCCCCCGCCACCACGAACATCGCCGTCACCTCGGGCAGCCCGCCGATCGCCGCCTTGAACGCGGCGATCACCGGGCGGCTCATCGGGCGCAGCCTGGCCGCCACGAACGCCTGCACGGGCCGGTTCAGGGCGGTCAGGTCCACGTCCGCGTGGTAGCCCTTGACGACGCCGCGCTCGCGCAGCGCCCGCACCCGCTCCAGGCAGGTCGACGGCGCCACGCCCAGCCGCCTGGCCAGCTCGCGGTTCGTCAGCCGCGCATCCAGTTGCAGGTTCCTGATGATCGCCGAATCAAGTTCGTCCACGGCGCGATCATGCCAAACCGCACCGAACGAAGTTCGGTATCGCTGGACAACAGCGTTCAGGTGAATAGTTTCGACAGCACTACACCGAACGAACGGACGCGAAGTGCTGCCCACGAAACTCGCCCTGGTCCTGCGTGACGACCTGCCGCGCAACCTCGCCGCCAACGCCGCCGCCGTCCTCGGCCTCACCCTCGGCGCCCGCCTGCCCGACCTGCTCGGCGAGGACGCGAAGGACGCCGACGGCACCGTCCACCTGGGCCTGAACACCCACCCCGTGCCGGTGCTGGTGGCGCCTCCCGAGCAGCTCAAGGCCCTGCACCGGGCCGAGGGCGTGCTGAAGGTCGGGTTCACCGAGGTCGCCCGCGCGTCCCGCACCTACCCCGAGTACCTCGAAGCGCTGGCCGTGACGCCGGACCCGGAGTTCACCGCCGTCGCCCTGTACGGCCCGCGCACCGAGGTCAGCCGGCTGACCCGCAGGCTGCGGCTGCTCGCGTGAGACCGGCTGCTCGCGTGAGACCGGCTGCCGGCGTGGGACCGGCTGCTCGCGCGAAGCCGGGTGGTGTCAGCGGACGGGGCGGGTCGGCGGCTCCGGGCGGTCGATCATCCGCGTGACCGGACCCTCCTTGCTCAGGCCCGCCTGCGACATCCACGTGTTCAGCTCGGCCCGGACCGCGGCCAGCGACGGGCGCTTGGCCGGGTCGGTGTCCAGCGCGCTGGTGAGCAGGCGGGTGTGGGCGCTGCGCTGCGGCAGCTTCACGCACGGCTCGCCCTGCGCGGCGGCCATCAGCGACGAGATCGGGTTCTCCCGGGACCCGCGCGGCGGGTGGCCGGTGAGCGCGTAGCTGACCGTCGCGGCCAGCTGCCAGGCGTCCGACGCCGGGCTGGCCGCCTCGCCGCGCGCGGTCTCCGGGGCGAGGAAGTCCGGGGTGCCGACCATCATGCCGGTCGCGGTGAGCGTGCTGTCGCCCTTGGAGCGGGCGATGCCGAAGTCGATGAGGTGCGCCGTGCCGGAGGTGTCGACGATGACGTTCGACGGCTTCACGTCGCGGTGCAGCACGCCCTGCTCGTGCGCCGCGACCAGCGCGTCCGCCATGTTCACCCACAGCCGCGCGGCGAGCGCGTCGGCCAGCAGGCCGCTCTTGAGCACCACGTCCGACAGCGGTTGGCCGTCGATGTACTCCATGATGATCGCCAGGCCGTCCGGGTCCTGGACGATGTCGAACACGCGCACGCAGTTCGGGTGCCGCACGGCCGCCAGGGCGCGCGCCTCGCGCACCATGCGCTGCTCGGTCTCGTTGTCGGGGGCGTGCGCGAGCTTCACCGCGACGGTCCGCGCGAGCTGCTCGTCCACGGCCAGCCACACCGTGCCGAACCCGCCGCGGCCGAGCTGGCGGATGCGCCGGAACCGGCCGCCCGCCGGGTTCCACACCTTGCCCGAGTCCTGCGCCGGGGCCGGGTTCGACGCGGACGCCGCGCCGGGGCCGAACGGCAGCGGGCCCGGCGTGTCGGCCAGCCGCGCGGGCTGCTCCACGCGGGTCGGCTTCGGCGGCTCCGGGGGCACCTCGGCGACCCGCGTGGGCGGGTACTGCCGCTGCGGCGGGGTCGGCCGGTACGGCGGCGGCTTCTGCGGCGCGCCGTGCGGCTGGTAGGGCGGGATCTGCGCCGGCTGGTAGGGCGGCGGCTTCTCCACCTGGTAGGGCGGCGGCTTCGGCGGCTGGTGGCCCGACGGCTGGTGGTTCTGGTGCCCGGACGGCTGGTGGCCCGAGGACTGGTGCCCGGACGGCTGGTGGCTCTGGTGGCTCTGGTGGTTCGCCGACTGCTGGTTCGCAGCCTGGCGGCCCGACGGCTGACCGGCGGGCAGGTGGGGCGTCTGCGGCGTCCGGGACACCGCGGGCTGCGGGTTCGGGGTCCCGCGATCGCGACCGGGGCGGTTGAGCATGGCGGTAGTCAACCCGAAAACCCGCACCACCAGGGAGCCGATGAGCGCGACCGGGAAGAACCCGAGCAGCAGGTGCCCCACCAGCGTCACCGGCAGCGCCGACGTGGCCAGCAACAACACCGCGAACGGGGGCCAGAACACCCGGCGCGGCCAGTTCGGGCCCAGGCGGAACGCCGAACCGGCCTGGAGCATCACGAACAGCAGGCACAGCAGCGCCAGCAGCGCCGTCGCGCACGCGGCGACCAGGTAGACCACGCCGTACCCGCCGCCGCCCCGGAACGCCTCGACGATCGACGGCGCGCCCACCAGGTACTCGTACTGCGTGAACGCCACGCACGGCGCCTCGTCCAACGAGGCCGCGCCCGGCAGCCCGCGGGAGCGCAGCAGCGTGGACACCGCCGAGAACGCCACCCACGGCAGCGCCAACGTGCTGGTCACGCCCAGCACCGCGAAGACCGCGCCGGTGACCGCCCCGTAGGAGTTGCCGACGACCCGGCGCACGGCGATCGACAGCAGCGCGGCGATCGTGGGCAGCACGCCGACCAGCGCGCCGAACGCGGTGGTCGTCCACGCCCAGTCGCCCGGGCAGAGGGGCAGGTCCGCCCAGCCGTGCAGCCACGCCAACAGCGAACTGGCCAGCTCCACGACGCGCACCGCCCCTTCTCGTCGCCTCTCAGGGTACGGGTGCGGCCCCCGCCGCCGGCGGTGTCCGGCTGCTTCTCCCGGTACGGCGGCGTGGCGGGCGGCTCCCCCGAACGGCGGGCTCGCGGGTCGCGCCCCCGGCGCTCCTCGTCCGTGGTCGAACCGCCACGCCGCGTGAGCGGGGTCGGCGCACGCCCCTCACATGAGGCTCAGCTGCGTGCCCTTCTTCCTGCGCTTCGGCTGCGGCGCGCCGATCTGCTCGAAGTTCGTGAGGTCCGCCAGGAAGGGCGACCGGGGCCGCGCCGTGGTGTGGCTGAGGAACAGGTGCCGCTGCGCCCGGGTCATGCCGACGAACAGCAGGCGGCGCTCCTCCTCGACCGCCTCGGGGTCGTCGTCGCCCGGCCGGCGCATCGGCAGCAGCCCGTCCTCGCAGCCGACGATGAACACCACCGGGAACTCCAGCCCCTTCGACGCGTGGAGCGTGAGCAGCGAGACGCGGTCGGCGCGCGGGTCCCAGGTGTCGACCTCCACGCCCAGCGCGAGCGAGGTGTGGAACCGCTCGAAGTCGTCCCCGCACTCGGCGGCCAGCGGCTTGAGGAGCTCGTACGCCGTGTGGTCCTCGCCCGCCACCGCGCGCACGCGCTCCAGCACCGTCGCGCCCGTCGCCGCGCGCAGTTCCGCCGCGATCCGCGCCACGCCGGGCCGGTCGGCCAGCCGGTCGTGCGAGCGCTTCTGGAATGGCAGGCCCGCCGTGGTCAGCGCGTCCACGAGCGCTTTGGACTGGCGATCGGTGCGGTAGAGCACGGCGAAGTCGGAGAACCCGAGGTTGGCGGTGCCGTCCGACGACACCCGGCCGCTGTCGAACGCGTGGAACGACGCGCCGCCCAGCACCTGTTCGACGGTCCGCGCCACGAACGCCGCCTCGGCCGACTCGGACGCCGCGTGGTGCACGCCGACGGGCGCGGCCCCGTGGTCGACCATCGGGCGCAGCTCGCGGCCCGGCACCAGCGACGACGGCGCGATGACGTCGAGCGCCCCGGTCACCACGGCGGCGGACGAGCGGTAGTTGCGGGTCAGGTGCACGGTCCGCGCGGTCGGGAAGTCCTCCCGGAAGCGCAGGAAGAACCCGACGTCGGCGCCCCGGAAGCGGTAGATGGCCTGGTCGGGGTCGCCGATCGCGGTCAGGTTGCCGTCGGCGGGCACGAGCAGCCGCAGCAGGCGGTACTGCTGCTCGTCCACGTCCTGGTACTCGTCGACCGACACCCAGCGCCACCGGGCGCGGTAGGCGTCGACGAGGTCGGGCGAGCCCTCCAGCAGCGCGAGCGGCAGGGTGATCAGGTCGTCGAAGTCGACCAGGTCCCGCGCCCGCAGCGCCTCCTTGTACCGGTCGTCACCGGCCGCGACAAGGGCCCGGGCGGCCTTCTCGTCGTCGACGACGGTGCGGGCGACGGTGAGCTGCTGCTCGGGGTCCGCCACCCCGAACGCGGCCGACAACCCCACCGACGAGTGGTGTTCGCGCAGGATGAGCACGCCGAGCGAGTGGAACGTGGCGATCGTCAGCGCGGCCACGTGGTCGGGCGCGAGCACGGCCAGCCGGTCGGCCATCTCCTCCGCCGCGCGCCGGGTGAACGTGATCGCGAGGCACTCCGTCGCGGGCACGCCGCGCGCGGTCACGAGGTCCGCCACGCGGTGCGTCAGCGTCCGCGTCTTGCCGGTGCCCGGACCGGCGACGACGAGCAGCGGCCCGGACTCGACCGCCGCCGCCGCGCGCTGCTCCGGGTCCAGCCCGTCGAGCAGCGACGAGCCCGGCCCCGGGCCGTCGGGAGCCGCGGCGGGCGCGGGTTCGGGCGCGGAGGGGGCGGGGTCGGGCGCGGCGGGGGCGGCCGGTGCCGGCCGGGGAGCCGGGCGCTCCACAGTGGACGGCTCGGGCGCGGCGTCGAACAGCGCGAACGCCGCGTCGCGCCGCGCCAGCTCCCCCGCCTCGAACACCCGGATCACGCCGTACTCGCCGTCGTACCCGGAGTCGCGCACCACCTGGCCGCGCCGCAGCCGGGTCACCGCCTCGCCCAGCAGCGGCGAGTGGGCGGCGATGTCGTCCACCGGCACGTCGCGCAGGATCACCAGCTCCGGCCCGAGGGCGGCGGTCAACCGGTCGACCTCCGCGAGCACCTTCTTGCTCTTCGGCCCGGTGCCGACGATCTCGCTCACGATCTCCGGCAGCGGCACGAGGTTGGTGAACCCGGCGGCGCCCTCGGGGCGCGAACCCGACGGCCGGTCGGCCAGCGCCTCCACGCGGCTGAGCACGCCCACCGTCATCGGCTTGCCGCACTCGGGGCAGATCCCGTTGTGCGCCAACGTCTCCCGCGGCTCCATGCGCACACCGCACTTGCGGTGGCCGTCGACGTGGTACTTGCCCTCCTCGGGGAAGAACTCCAGCGACCCGGCGAACCCGTCGCCGGTCTCCAGCGCCCGCCGCACGGCGTGGTAGTCGAGATCGGTGTCGAACAGCGTGGCCTCGCGCCCGAGGGCGGGCGGCGAGTGCGCGTCCGAGTTGCTGACCAGCCGGAACCGGTCCAGGCCGGACACCCGCCAGTTCATCTCCGGGTCGGAGGACAGCCCGGTCTCCACGGCGAAGACGTGCGGCGCGAGGTCGGCGTAGCAGTCGTCGACGGCGTCGAACCCGGACTTGGAGCCGAGGACGGCGAACCACGGCGTCCACACGTGCGCGGGCACCAGGTAGCCGCCGCACTCCAGCGTGATCTCCAGCAGGTCGCGCGAGTCCAGCCCGAGGATCGGCCGCCCGTCCGACCCGAGGTTGCCGATCTTCGCCAACCGCGCGTTGAACCGCGCCGCCGACTCCAGGTCCGGCATGTAGATCAGGTGGTGCACCTTGCGCGTGTGCCCGTCGCGCTTGTAGATCGTGGAGATCTCCACCGACAGCATGAACCTGACGGGCGCGCCGGCCAGCGACGGCGCCAACGTGCGGTCGATGTCGCGGTCCAGGTCGTCGCGCAGCCGGAACAGCCCGGGTCCCGCCTCGACCAGGCTCTCGGTGAGGTGGTCGTACCAGGCCGGGTGCGTGAAGTCGCCCGTGCCGACCAGCGAGATCCCCTTGCGGCGAGCCCACCACGTCAGGTGTTCGAGGTCGCAGTCGCGGCTGCACGCCCGGGAGTACTTGGAGTGGATGTGGAGATCCGCCACAAAGCGCACCGCGCGATTCTAGTCACACCAACGGGTGGAGCTTCGCCCGAGCGGCCACCGGCAGGAAGAGCCAGCCGATCCCGTGGAACTCCTTGACGTCCACGTCCACCGCCTCGAACAGCACCCGGTCGAGCCCGCGTTCGCCGCTCGTCACGACGTCCCGGTAGAACCGGTCGGAGATGATCAGGCAGAGGTCGTGCCGGGTGTCGGACCCGACGAGGTCGCGCAGCGGCCGCGCGTCGACCAGCCGCGCGGTGGCGACCACCGCCGACCCGCCCAGGTGGGGTGCGTCGACCACGGTCTCGCCGTGGTCGAGGGCGCACCGCACCCGGAGCCGGTGCTCGTCGTCCGTGCGGCGGTTGGCGTCGTGCAGCGCGATGACCAGTTCCCGCAGGACGAAGTCGGCGAGCAACCACGCCTTCGGCACGTCGGGGCCGATCAGGACGGTCATGCTGTCCCCGTCCGGGCGGATGTGCACCGCCGCGCCGGGGAAGAGCACGTGCAGCACCACGACCGCCTTGTCCACGACGACCTTGAGCTGCTGGTCCAGGAAGGTCTGACGGCCGGGGCCCTCGGCGCTGGACCGGACGATGTCGATGCGCAGAACGATGTAGGGCAAGGGGAGTGAGAGCACGGCGTCTCCGGCGTCCTGTCTGAGGTGGACCGCTGTTGGGCCTCAGCCTCGGGGACAGTCGCCGATCGTGCTACATCCGATGATGTCGAAGCCGTAATTTTGCCTTGACGAACTGTCGGCGGCGGCAGCGGCGCGCAGGCACGGGACGCACGGCACGACGATCCGGCCGTGCAGCGAGTAGGCCAGGTTGGCCGCCTTGAGGCCGCCCAGGACGCGCTGCGCGGTCGGGAACGACACGTGCGCGACCTTGGCCAGCAGGGCCTGGGTGAGGCGGACCTCCGCGCTCCTCGCCCCGCCGCTCTGCTGCTCGGCCTGCGAGAGCAGCGCGAGCAGGACCCGGTCGGCCTTCTTGTCCACTTGCCCCTCGGCGCGCACGAGCAGCCCGGCCATGCGCTCGACGATCCGGAGCCACAGGGCGGGGTGCCGGTTGAGGAAGTCGATGAACACGTCCCGGGTGACCCGGATCGCGGCCACCACCTCCTGGGCGATGACCGAGGCGGAGCGGCGTCCCCCGGGGCGGACGCACGCGATCTCCCCGAGGAGGTCGCCCTCGCGGCAGAAGTTCAGCACCTGCTCGGTGCCGCCCGCGTCGTTCTTCGTCACCTGGACGCCGCCGCGGTCGATCAACAAGACGTAGTCGCCACGTTCACCCTCGCGCATGAGGTAGTCACCCGGCCGGTATTTGACCTTCGTGCCGGACCGGTACAACTCACTTCGCTGGTGATCGTTCAGTTGCCCCAAGAAGCTGCTCATTCCCCGCCGACTCCCCGACTCCCATTCACCTGGACGGACATATGCCCTCACCTTCGAATGTGAAAGCTTTTCCATTCCACCCGATCAAGGAACTCCTTCGAGTGAAACTCGGTGGAGTGACACTGTGCCCGGAGGATCATGGAATCGCCAGTCGAACGGACAGATGGGCCCACGGAGTCGCCGAGCGGCGGTGCGGACGGAGGCGGGCGCCCGTCAGCGGGAGGCGGTCTCCAGGACGTTCTCCCGTCCCCACTCGCCGAGCGGGGCGAGCGCCGCGTTCAGCGAAAGGCCCCGCGGCGTCAGGGAGTACTCGACGCGGGGCGGCACCTCGTCGAACACCTCGCGGCGCACCACGCCGTCCTCCTCCAGCTCGCGCAGCTGCGCGGCGAGGACCTTCTCGCTCACCCCGCCCAGCTCGCGGCGCAGTTCGCCGAAGCGGCACGGGCGCTGGTCCAGCGCCCAGAGGATCACCACCTTCCACTTGCCGCCGATCACGTCCATGGCCGCGTCGGTGCCGCAGTGGTGCGCGCCCGGCCTGCGTGAGACAGCCATCCCCCACCCCTCCCACCTGTTCCCTCGCCCCAGGGTAACCACGCACCCTGAAGTACGTACTTGATCATGGGGTGAGCGTCGCCCCAGGCTGGTGCGCATGAACATCTCCCTCCTCGGCCTCGGCGCCATGGGCACGGCCCTGGCCCGCACCTGGCTCGCCGCGGGCCACCGCACGACCGCCTGGAACCGCACCCCCGGCCGCGCCGACGGGCTCACCGGCGTCGTCACCGCCCCGACCGCCGCCGACGCGGTGGCCGCGAGCCGGCTCGTCGTCGTCTGCCTGCTCGACGACGACTCGGTCGACGACGCGCTCGCCGACGTGGACCTCACCGGCAAGGACCTGGTCAACCTCACCACCGGCACCCCTGCGCGGGCCCGCGCGCGGGCCGAGTGGGCGCGGGGGCGCGGTGCGCGCTTCCTCGACGGCGGCGTCATGGCGGTCCCG
This sequence comes from Saccharothrix sabaoui, assembly GCF_051756985.1. Classification (NCBI taxonomy): domain Bacteria; kingdom Bacillati; phylum Actinomycetota; class Actinomycetes; order Pseudonocardiales; family Pseudonocardiaceae; genus Saccharothrix; species Saccharothrix sabaoui. Next base: position 27,649 of record NZ_JBPKJK010000027.1, on the reverse strand, counting down.
CCGATGATCGGCGTGCCGGGCTCGGGCGCCTACGTCTTCTACAGCGGTTCGCGCGCGCTGTTCGACGAGCACCGCGAGACCCTGGCCGTGCCCGCCGGGACGCTGTACGTCGGCGAGGACCCCGGCTTCGCCGCCCTGCACGACGTGGCGCTGCTCAGCGCCATGGAAACCATGTTCGCGGGCATCACGCACGCGTTCGCCCTGATCAGGAAGGAGGCCATCGCGCCGACCGCCCTCGCGCCGCTGCTCGCGGACTGGCTCACCGCCATGACGGGCGCCGTCCACGGCACCGCGGCCCGCCTGGAGAGCGGCGACCACACCACGGGCGTCGGTTCGAACCTCGCCATGCAGGTGGCGGGCAACACCACGCTGCTGCGCACCGCCGAGGAACAGGGTGTGAGCACCGAGCTGCTGCTCCCGTTCGCGGCCCTGATGGAACGCCGCCTGGCCGACGGCCACGGCGCCGAGGACACCAGCGGCCTGGTCGACCTGCTGCTGACCTGACCCGCGGCCGACCCGACCCGCGGCCGTCAGGACTCCCGGCGGCTGCCCCGGCCGGCGAGGAGCAGGCCCGCGACGGCGAGCACGGCGTAGCAGGACAGCCGCACCGCGAACCCGCCCGGCAGCCAGTCCAGGAGGCCCGCGTTCCCGTGGTCCACCAGCAGGCGGACCGCACCCTGCGCGCCCACCACCAGCAGGACCATGCCGATCACCAGGACCGCCGTGTTCCTCATGCGCACTCCTTCGTTTCATGGTGCGATCGAACCATAACAGGTGTTGGTACGATCGCACCACGAAACGTCCCTGGGGAACGGACACCATGCCGAAGCACGTGGACCACGACCTGCGCCGCCGCCAGATCGCGGAGGCGGTGTGGCGGCTGGCCACGCGGGGCGGGCTGGAGCAGGTCACGCTGCGGCAGGTCGCCACCGAGGCCGGGCTGTCCGCGCGGCTGCTCCAGTACTACTTCGGCACCCGGGACCAACTCCTGCTGGGCGCGCTGGAGATCCTCAACGCCGACGCCGAGCGGCAGGTGCGCGAGCGGTTGGCCGCACTGGGCGACGACCCCGGACCGCGCGCCGTCGTGCGCGAGGTGCTGCTGGAGTTCCTGCCGCTGGACGAGGAGAGGCGCACCCGACACCTGGTGCACGGGGCCTATTTCATCCCGTTCCTCGTCGAGCCGACCCTGAACGCGGCGGCCCGCGAGTCGCCGTTCGCGCTGGAGGAACTGGTGGCCGACCTGATCGCGCGGGCGCGCGAGCTGGGCCAGGTGCCGGCGGACGTCAACGCGCCCGCCGAGGCCGCGTTCCTGCTGGCGGGCAGCGCGGGTCTCCAGGCGAGCGTCCTGCTGGGACAGCGCACGGCGGACGAGGCCGTCGCCCTGGTCGACCGCCAACTCGACCGCGTGTTCGCCGGGACACCCGCCGCCGGGAAATCCTGAGCGCCGACGTTGTCAATTTCTCACGAATCTTTTCGGTCGCCACAAGATCCGATTGCGCTACGAGATCTCGACACTCAGTTACTACGCCCCCTTGAATTACCTCTACCCTTAGCCCAATCAGGTTAACTGCAACCGCTCTCGACTCCTGTGTGTAACAACTGAGGCCGAATGCCGAAAGTCCCATCGAACATCAGGTTCGGGGACGGACGGAAGGCAAGTCATTTGAAGACGATCACACGGGTCGCGGCGGCGCTGACCGGCATGGGAGTGGCGCTGGGCCTGGCCGTCGCCGTGGCGACGCCCGCGAGCGCGGCGGTGGCCGACGGCTACTACAAGCAGCCCTTCGACTCGACGGTGTGGCGCGTCGACAGCGGCCACGCCCGCGCCATCAGCTACGGCGAGTGGTCCAACGCCGGTTTCCCCGTGCCCTCGGCCTCGCCGACGGACTACGTGAAATACCCGTGGTCTCCCACCATCTACGCGGTCACGTTCTGGGGTGACCAGGACCCGACGTGGGACTGGGACCGGCTCACCGAAGCCCAGTGGCGGGCGGCCGGCACCCCCGCCCCCCGCAACGCGGGCTGGATCGCGGGCAGCTACTACTACCAGTGGGGCACGTCCGGCGAGATCTTCGTCGAGGGACCGGACGGCGTGAACCACAAGCTCACCCCGTCCGAGTGGGCCGCCTCCGGCTACCGCGCATTCGACCGCCGCTCCAACGAGGGCTTCATGAAGCTCTCCTGGGCGTCGACCATCACGCGGATGCCCAACCTGGCGACCGGCTACGGCTACCCGATCGACTACGCGGAGTGGAGCGCCGAGGCGTTCCCGACGCCGCAGGTCGTGCAGCGGGTCGTCGGTGACCACTTCTACAAGTGGCACAACAGCTCGACGATCTACTACCAGGGCCCCGCGTTCCACCGGGCCATCAGCTACGGCGAGTGGAGCGGCGCGGGCTTCCCGACGCCGGAGGTCCGGGGAGCGCCCACAGCCCCGGCAAACCCCGGCAACAGCGTGAACTGCTCGGACTTCGCCACCCAGCGCGCCGCGCAGACGTGGTTCGACACCTACTACCCGTACTACGGGGACGTCGCGCTGCTCGACGACGACAACGACGGACGGGCGTGCGAAGCCCTGCCGTAGCAGGACGGTGTCGCCCGACGGCCCTCACCCGACACCGGGTGGGGGCCGTTCTACGTGGACGGTTCGCGGTCCCGAACACGGCGACACCCGCGGCGACGACACCGGGGCCACCGACGACGAAGGGCGGCAACCGGTTCACCGGTTGCCGCCCTCGCGACACTGTGGAGCTGAGGGGAATCGAACCCCTGACCTACTCGATGCGAACGAGTCGCGCTACCAACTGCGCTACAGCCCCGTGTTCTGTTGTCGTGCGGGGGAAGCATATCAGTAGTCGGGGGGCGCTTCCGCCACCCCCCTCTACTCGCCGACCGCCCGTCGGTACGGCAGGGCGTCCGGGCCGTCGAGCTCGACGAACACCGGGTCCTCGTCGTCGGCGTCCACCACGACGGTGCCGGGGCGGACGTGGTGCTGGAAGCGGGGCTGCGGGGACAGTCCGTGCTGGTCGGTGACCTCGGCGTCGTCGTGCGGGTGGTGCGCGGCGCCGCGCTCGCCGACCTCGTCGGGGTGCCGCGCGGGACGGCGGCGGGACGGGGCGAGGCGGGCCTGGCGGCGCGCCCGGACGTCCTCCTCGATGCGCACCTGGATGCGCAGGTACACGAGGTACGAGACGAGCGTCACGTCGACGGCGGCGTGCCCCCACCACACGGGCGGGTAGAGGACGCCGGCGAGGACGCCGGTCACCACCGCGGTCAGGAACAGGGCGCCGACGACGCGGCGGCGGAACGCGTACTTGGCCTGCGCCACGACCGCCGCGGTCTCCGGGTCGAAGCCGCCCCGGCCGGGGCGGTACGGGCGGTGCGGGGCGAAGTCGACGTCCGGCTCGTCGTACTCGTCGTCGTCCTCGAAGTCGTCGAACTCGCCCTCGGGCTCCACGTCGGCGTCGGGCACGGTGTCGTACTCCTCCTCCGCGCTGCCGCGCGACGCGTCGGCGCGCTTGCGCGCGACCATCGGGACGAGGACGACCAACCAGGCCACGACCAGTCCCACGACGATCAGCGAGCTCGGCATCCCCGTCACCTCCCCCTACCCCGCGGCGCGCTCGGTGCGAACGCCACGCTAGTCACAACAGTCACACCAGTGTCGGAGGCTCGCCGACCGGCATACGTACCAAAGTGTGGTCTATCACCCACTTTCGGGGGATACGAATAAGCCGTTCAGCGTCCTGATCAGGCGGTTCGGGCGTACCCCTGTGCAACCAATCGGCGGACGAGCCCTTCCGGTGATGTTTCCTCCGCCGTCATCGCGAAGCAGAGGTGGTCGCGCCAGTCGCCGGCCACGTCGAGGTACCGCCGGAACAGGCCCTCCTGGCGGAACCCGGCCTTGGCGAGCACGCGCATCGACGCGGCGTTCTCCGGCCGCACGGTCGCCTCCAACCGGTGCAGGCCGCCCTCGCCGAAGGAGTGGTCCACGACGAGCGCCAGCGCCGCCGTGGCCACGCCGCCGCGCGCCCGGTCCGCGGCCACCCAGTAGCCGACCCACGCCGAGCGCAGCGAGCCGCGCACGATGTTGCCGACGGTGATCTGGCCGGCCAGCTCGCCGTCCACCGTGATCGTGAACGGCAGGGCGTGGCCGCGGCGGGCCATCGACTTCAGCGACGACCACTGCGCGGGCCACGCGAGCACGGCGTTGCGCTCCTGCCAGCCGTCGACCGCGGTGGGCTCCCAGTCCTCCAGGTACGCCTGGTCGCGCAGCCGGGTCCTGGACCACGCGGCGGCGTCGAACAGCCTGGGCGGGCGCAGCGCCACGAGCCCCGCGTCCACCCGCAGCGGCCCGAGCAGCGCGGGCCAGCCGGGATGGCGACCGCCTTCCCACGCCAGGCTCATCTATCCCCTCTGCGCCAGGAAGCTGACCACGACCTCTTCGCCGACCGCCACGTCCGTCACGTCCTCGTCCACCATGACCAGGCAGTTCGCCTCGGCCAGGGACGCCAGCAGGTGCGACCCGGACGTGCCGAGCGGCTGCACCAGGTACTCGCCGCTGTCCGCGTCGCGCAGCAGCTGGCCGCGCAGGAACCCGCGCCGCCCCTTCGTGGAGGTCAACGGCGACAGCAGGCGCGCGGTGACGGCCCGGCGGTACGGGTTGCGCTTGCCGAGCGCGGCGCGGATCAGCGGGCGCACCAGCACCTCGAACACGACGAGCGCGCTCATCGGGTTCGCCGGCAGCAGGAACGTGGGCACGGCGTCCGGCCCGAGCCGGCCGAAGCCCTGCACCGAACCGGGGTGCATCGCCACCCGCGTCACGTCGACGTCGCCGAGGTCGGCCAGGGCCGCGCGGACCTCGTCGCCGATGACGCCCCCGACGCCACCCGCGACGACCACGATCTCGGACAGCAGCAGCCTGCCCTCGACGACCTCGCGCAGCCGGCGCGGGTCGGCGGACTGGATGCCGACCCGGCTCACCTCGGCGCCCGCGTCCCGGGCCGCCGCGGCGAGCGCGTAGCTGTTCACGTCGTAGACCTGCCCCTGGCCGGGCGTGCGGTCGACGTCGACGAGCTCCTCGCCGACGGAGACCACCGACACCCGCGGCCGGGGGTGGACCAGCACCTTGTTGCGGCCGACGGCGGCCAGCAGGCCGACCTGGGCCGCGCCGATGACCGCGCCGCGCCGGACCGCGACGTCACCGGTCTGCACGTCCTCGCCGGTGCGGCGGACGAACGCCGCCGACGGCACGGACCGCTGCACCGTCACCTTCGCCGCGTGCCCGTCGGTGTAGCCGAGCGGCACGACGGCGTCGGCCAGCGTGGGCAGGGGCGCGCCGGTCGCCACCCGGACCGCCTGACCGGGCTGCAACCGTCTGGGCTGGCGCGACCCGGCGGGGATCTCACCGACCACCGGCAGCTGCACCGGTTCCTCGTTGGCGGCCTGCACGTCGACGCTGCGCACCGCGTAGCCGTCGACGGCCGCCTGGTCGAACCCGGGCAACGCGCGCTCCGCGACGACCTCCTCAGCGCAGAGCAGGCCCTGCGACTCGGAGATCGCCACCCGCACCGGGGCGGGCCGCACGGCGGCGGCCACGACCCGGGCGAGCTGCTCTTCCACTGACCTCATGTGTGTCCTCGTTCAGGAGTTGCCGAGGCGTTCCCGCAACCACTCCCGCAGGTCGGGGCCGTAGTCGGGGTGCTCAAGCGCGAAGTCAACCGCAGCCTTGAGGAATCCCCCGGGATTGCCCAGGTCGTGTCGCCCACCCCGGTGGACGACCACGTGCACGGGGTGACCCTCGTTGATCAGCAGCGCGATGGCGTCGGTGAGCTGGAGCTCGCCGCCCGCGCCCGGCGTGATCCGCTTGAGCGCGTCGAAGATCGCCCGGTCGAGGAGGTAGCGGCCGGCCGCGGCGAACGTGGACGGCGCGTCCTCGGCCTTGGGCTTCTCCACCATGCCGACGACCCGCTTCACGTCGTCGTCGCCGATCTCCTCGACGGCGAAGACGCCGTAGGCGGAGATCTGCTCGCGCGGGATGTCGAAGGCGCACAGCACGGTGCCGCCGTGCTCCTCGCGGACCGCGGCCATCTTCGCCAGCACGCCGGTGGGCAGCACGAGGTCGTCCGGGAGGAGGACGGCCACGGCTTCGTCGTCGCCGGTCAGGTTGCCCTCGGCGCAGCCGACGGCGTGGCCCAGGCCCAGGGCCTTGTCCTGGACCGCGGTCTCCACGGTGAGCAGGTTCGGCGCGCGGCGGACCTTGTCGAGCAGGTCCGACTTGCCCCGGGCCTCGAGCGTCTGTTCCAGTTCGGGCTGCGGTCGGAAGTACTCGGCCACCGCGTCCTTGCCCGGCGAGGTCACGATCACGAGCCTGGTCGCGCCGGCCTCGGCGGCCTCGGCGGCGACGTACTCGATGCCGGGGGTGTCGACGACCGGCAGCAGCTCCTTGGGCACCGCCTTGGTGGTCGGGAGGAAGCGCGTGCCCAACCCCGCCGCGGGCACGATTGCTGTCTGGAAGGCGCTCATGAAATGCGAGGGTAACGGCGTGCTCGGGGTGATCCGCGATGACGTCCGGTGAACGTGACCGGAAGGCGACTCTCCGCACACGGCTGCGGTCCCTGCGGCGCGCCGCGGTGATGCCGTCGATGGCGTCCGAGGTGCTGACGACCGTCGCGGCGTTCGCCGTCCGGCCAGGTCAGGCGGTGTGCGCCTACGCGGCGTCGGCACGCGAGCCGGGGTCGGTGGCGATGCTGGACGCGCTGGTCGGCGCGGGGCTGCGGGTGCTGCTGCCGGTGGTCGTCGGGGACGGGCTGGCGTGGGCCCGGTACGACGGCCGGCTGCGGCCGGGGGCGTTCGGCCTGCCGGAGCCGGTGGGCGCGCCGGTGGACGCGTCCGGGGCGGCGTTGGTGCTGGTGCCGGCGCTGGCGGTGGACCACGCGGGCGTGCGGCTGGGCAAGGGCGGCGGGTACTACGACCGGGTGCTGGGGTCGTGGGCGGCGCCGAAGGTGGCGGTGGTGCGGGACGAGGAGTTCGTGCCGGTCCTGCCGGCCGAGCCGCACGACGTCCGGGTGGACGCGGTGCTGACGCCGTCGGGCCTGGTCCGCCTGCCGCTGGAGGTGCCGCCGGGGGTGCCGCCGGCGGGCCCGCCGCTGTGACGTTGACCTGTGGTGTTTGCGCCACGTGGAATGGATGCCGCATCATCGTGGTTGGCACTCGTGACGTCCGAGTGCCAAAGGACTCGTTGGAGGGTTGACCGTGCCGACCTACCAGTACGCCTGCACCGAGTGCGACCACCGGTTCGAGGCGGTGCAGGCCTTCACCGACAACGCGCTGACCGACTGCCCCGAGTGCGCGGGCAGGCTGCGCAAGCTCTACGGCGCGGTGGGCGTGGTGTTCAAGGGCAGCGGCTTCTACCGCAACGACAGCCGGTCCTCCTCCGCGTCCCCGTCCGCGCCGGCGGCCAAGGGCGAGTCGAAGGGCGAGTCGAAGAGCGAGTCGACCTCGTCGACGCCGGCCTCGACCCCGTCCTCTTCCTCCTCCTCTTCCTCGTCGTCGACGCCCGCCGCGGCCGCGTCCTGAGGTAGTTGTCCACAGGTCCCGGAGTTGTCCACAGCTCCGGGACTCGTGCTGTCCCCACCTCCCGCCCGCCCCTACCGTCGATCCCATGGTGCTCATCAGAAGGATCTTGGCGGGTGTGCTGGCGCTGGTGGCGGTCGTCCTGGCCGTGCTGCCGGCGGGCCCCTCGGTCGAGGTGGTCGTGGCGGCGCGCGACCTGCCCCCCGACGTGCCGCTGACGGAGGACGACGTCCGGGTGGCGTCGCTGCCGCCGCCGCTGGTGCCGTCGGGCGCGGTGGCGCGGGCGGACGCGGTGGGGCGTGCGCTGGTCAGCGCGGCGAGGTCGGGCGAGCCGTTGACGGACGCCCGGCTGGCGTCGGCGACCCCCGGTGCGTCCTCGGTGGCGGTGCGGCTGGCCGACGCCGGCGTGGCCGGGCTGCTGAGACCGGGGAGCCGGGTCGACGTGGTGGGCGCGGAGGCGCGCGTGCTGGCGTCGGACGCGTCCGTGGTGGCGGTGCGGGACGGTGAGGTGGTGGTGATCTCGGTGGACCGCGCGACGGCCCGGCGGGTGGCCGCCGAGTCCCTGGCCAACCCGGTCGCCCTCACCCTCCGCTGACCACCGGCCGCGTTCCACACCCCCGCCCGGCGCGCTCCCGCACGCCTGGCACCCGGCAGGTTCCCGCACGCCTGGCACGTCCGGCGGGCGAGCCCGGCGGGCCACGCGCGCCGGGGCCGCGCCGGAACCGTGCCGCCACCGCCAACGCCACCGGTTTCGGCCGTCCGGTGCGTTCGGGTCCGGCGTCCGCGGGTAGGGGACGGGTGATCGCGGAGAGCACCACGTCCGGCTCGCGGGCACCCGGTGCGGCCCGAGCCGTTACCCTCCGCTCGCCCAGCACCCCCGGACGGAGGAGTCAGCAGTGATCAAGGGCTTCAAGGACTTCCTGATGCGCGGCAACGTCATCGACCTGGCCGTGGCCGTGGTCATCGGCGCCGCGTTCAACGACATCGTGAAGGCGTTCACGTCCTACCTGATCAACCCGATCATCGCGTCGTTCGGCGGCGCCAACGTCAACGGGCTCGCGGTGCAGCTCGGCGACAACGAGAAGACCGTCATGGACTTCGGCGCGATCATCACGTCGATCATCAACTTCATGATCGTGGCGGCGGTCGTCTACTTCATCTTCGTGCTGCCGATGAACAAGATCAAGGATCGTCGCAAGCGGGGCGAGGAGGCCGGTCCGCACGAGCCGACCGACGTCGAGCTGCTCAAGGAGATCCGCGACCTGATGGCGGCCCAGCAGAAGACCCAGACGCCCTTGCAGCGCCGCTACGACGACGACGCCTGAGCCCGCCGGAGGGGCGGGGCGGCCGGACCGGCCGGTCAGTTCAGGCCGGTCGGGTCCGGGCGATCGGGTTCGGGCGTCAGCCGCCGTGGTGCGGGGGGCGGTTCTCCCGGTACCAGTCCTCGTCCCGGGGAGTGGGGCGCGGGTCGTCCGAGGTGCCGTCCGGGAGGACGTCGCCGAAGACCTCGGCCAGGCGGCGACGCCGGGCCGCCTCGCGTGCGCGGGCGGTCGCGGCGTCGTCGTCCTGCGGGGTCGTCACGACTCTTCTAGGCCCGAGATCTGGTCGATCACGTAGGGCACGAGGGCCGAGAGGGTCGCCATGCCGTCGCGGACCGCCGAGCGGGAACCCGCGAGGTTGACCACGAGGGTGCTGCCGGAGATGCCCACCAGGCCGCGGGAGATGCCGGCGTCCACGGCGCCCGCCGCCAGGCCCGAGGCGCGCAGCGCCTCCGCGATGCCGCTGATCGGCCGGTCGAGGACGCCCTGCGTGGCGTCCGGTGTGACGTCGCGCGGCGACACGCCCGTGCCGCCGACGGTGACGACCAGGTCGACACCGCCGATCACCGCGGTGTTGAGGGCGGCGCGGATGTCCACGATCTCGCCCTCCACCGCGACGGTGCCGTCGACGATGAACCCCGCTTCTTCCAGCAGCTCGGTGACCAGCGGACCCGTGCTGTCGTCGTGCTCCCCGTGCGCCACCCTGTCGTCCACGATCACGACGAGGGCGCGTCCCAGGCGCTGCGCGCTGCGTTCCATGCGGGCAACCGTAGCCAATCACCGGATCTGACGGTTCCGTGACATGACGCTGTGGGCCCGCGTGTTCCGGTCGTCGCGCCCCTAACGTCGGTGACGTGCGCGTTCTCCTCACCGGCGGAGCCGGGTTCATCGGGTCACACATCGCCGACCGGGCGCGGCTGTCCGGGCACGAGGTGGTCGTCCTCGACGCCTACCTGCCCCAGGCGCACCCGACGCCGACCGGGCCGGCGCACGACGTGACCGACCTCGACGCGGTCCGCCGGCTGCTGGCCGGTGTGGACGTCGTGTGCCACCAGGCGGCGGTCGTCGGGCACGGGCTCGACCCGGCCGACGCCCCGCTGTACGCCCGCAACAACGACCTGGGCACGGCCGTGCTGCTGGCCGCGATGCACCGGGCCGGGGTGGGGCGGCTGGTGCTGGCGTCGTCCGTGGTGGTCTACGGCGAGGGCCGCTACGAGTGCGCCGAGCACGGCGTGGTGCGGGCCGCGCCGCGCCGGCAGGCCGACGTGGACGGGGGCCGCTACGAGCCGCCGTGCCCCCGGTGCGGTGAACCGCTGGAGCCGCGCCTGGTGCCCGAGGACGCGCCGCTCGACCCGCGCAGCACGTACGCCGCGAGCAAGCTCGCCCAGGAGCACTACGCGGCGGCGTGGGCGCGGCAGACCGGCGGGCACGTGTGGGCGTTGCGCTACCACAACGCCTACGGGCCGCGGATGCCCCGGGACACGCCGTACGCGGGCGTGGCGAGCCTGTTCCGGTCGGCGCTGGAGCGCGGCGAGGCCCCGACCGTGCTGGAGGACGGGCGGCAGCGGCGGGACTTCGTGCACGTCTCGGACGTGGCGCGGGCCAACCTGGCGGCGGTGGAGCGGGAGGGCGAGGCGGGGGCCCTCACGCCGGTGAACATCTGCTCGGGCGAGCCGCGCACGGTCGGCGAGCTGGCCGGGCACCTGGCGCGGGCGTGCGGCGGGCCCGCGCCGCGGGTCGTCGGCGGGGCGCGGGCGGCGGACGTGCGGCACGTGGTGGCCGACCCGGGCCGGGCCCGTGACCTGCTCGGCTTCCGTGCCCGCACGTCGTTCGCCGAGGGCGTCGAGCGGTTCGCCACCGACCCGCTGCGCTGAGCGGTTCGGGGGAGCGTCAAAAAATTTCGCGGGAATCCTCGCCGGCGATGTCGAGAACCCGTACCCGGCCGCGTCCCCCGGATGAACGCGACCACACTGGGTCGGCCCGCACCGAGGAGAACCACGATGGCCAAGTACCTGCTGCTCAAGCACTACCGCGGCGCGCCGGCGGCGGTCAACGACGTCCCCATGGACCAGTGGGCGCCGGAGGAGATCACGGCGCACGTCGCGTACATGCGGGACTTCGCGGACCGGCTGGAGAAGACCGGCGAGTTCGTCGACGGCCAGGCGCTCGCCCCCGAGGGGACGTTCGTCCGGTACGACGGCGAGGGGCGACCGCCGGTCACCGACGGCCCGTTCGCCGAGACCAAGGACCTCATCGCGGGCTGGATGGTGATCGACGTCGACAGCTACGAGCGCGCCGTCGAGCTGGCCGGTGAGCTGTCGGCCGCGCCGGGGGCGGGCGGGAAGCCGATCCACGAGTGGCTCGAACTGCGCCCGTTCCTGTCGGCGCCGCCCACGATCACGGAGTGACCACCGGCATGGACGAGGCCCTGATCCGGAGCCTCACGCCCGGCGTGCTCGGGGTCCTCGTCCGCCGCGGGGTGGATTTCGCGGCGGCCGAGGACGCCGTGCAGGACGCGCTGGTCGAGGCGGTCCGCACCTGGTCCGACGACCCGCCGCGCGACCCGAAGGGCTGGCTGGTCACGGTGGCCTGGCGCCGGTTCCTCGACGCGACCAGGGCGGACGCCGCCCGCCGCCGGCGGGAGGACGCGCTCGACGAGGAGCCGCCGCCCGGACCCGCGCCCGCGGTGGACGACACGCTCCAGCTCTACTTCCTGTGCGCCCACCCGTCGCTGACGCCGTCGTCGGCGGTCGCGCTCACGCTGCGCGCCGTCGGCGGGCTGACCACCCGCCAGATCGCCCGGGCCTACCTGGTGCCCGAGGCGACGATGGCGCAGCGGATCAGCCGCGCCAAGCGCACCGTCGCCGACGTGCGGTTCGACCGGCCCGGCGACGTCGCCACCGTGCTGCGCGTCCTCTACCTGGTGTTCAACGAGGGCTACTCCGGCGACGTCGACCTCGCCGCCGAGGCCGTCCGGCTCACCCGGCAGCTCGCGGCGTCGATCGACCACCCGGAGGTGGCGGGGCTGCTCGCCCTCATGCTGCTGCACCACGCCCGGCGCGCGAGCCGGACCGCGCCGGACGGCAGCCTGGTGCCGCTCGCCGAGCAGGACCGCGGGCTGTGGGACACGGGGGCGATCGCCGAGGGGGTCGGCATCCTCCAGGCGGCCCTCGCCCGCGACCGGCTGGGCGAGTTCCAGGCCCAGGCCGCCATCGCCGCGCTGCACGCCGACGCGCCCACCGCCGGGGAGACCGACTGGGTGCAGGTGGTGGAGTGGTACGACGAGCTGGCGCGCCTGACCGACAGCCCGGTCGTCCGGCTCAACCGCGCGGTGGCCGTGGGCGAGGCGGACGGGCCGCGCGCGGGGCTGGCGGCGCTCGCGGAGCTGGACGACTCGCTGCCGCGCCACACGGCGGTGGCGGCGTACCTGCACGAGCGCGACGGCGACCCGGTGACGGCGGCGCGCCTGTACGCCGAGGCGGCCCGCCGGGCGACCACGCTCGCCGAGCACGTCCACCTGACCCGCCAGGCCGCCCGCCTCAACGCCCGTCCCGGCGTCGGGGAGTGATACCCGACAGCCGCCACCGACAGCCGCCAGTGGCACCCGCCGATGACGGACGGCGGTGACGGACGGCGGTGACGGCCGCCTGACGCGTGCGGGAGTGGGCGACCCCGCGCGTCAGGCGGGGCCGTCGGCCGCGACCAGGGGGAGGCGGACCTCGAAGCGGCAGCCGGGGCCGTGGTTGCGGGCGGTGATCGTGCCGCGGTGCGCCTCGACCAGGCCGCGCGCGATGGCCAGGCCCAGGCCGCCGCCCACGGGACGGCGGTGCGGGGCGCCGCGGAAGGCCACGTCGAACACGCGCGGCAGGTCGGTGTCCGGGATGCCGCCGCACGCGTCGTCCACGCGCAGCAGCGCCGAGGGGCCGTCCACGTCGACCCGCACGGCCACCGTGCCGTCCGGCGGGGTGTGCCGGATCGCGTTGGACAGCAGGTTGCGCACGACGCGCGCCAGCTCCGGGTCGCTGCCCGGCACCACGGGCCACGTCGCGGCGTCCGCCCGCAGCACCACGCCCTTGCGGGACGCCACCGGCGACTCGGCCGCCACGACCTCGCTCACCACGTCCGCCAGCGGCACGTCGGAGAGGGTCAGCCGGAGCGCGCCGGCGGTGATGCGGGACAGCTCGAACAGGTCGTCGACCATCCCGGACAGCGCCTCGGCCTCCGCCGAGATGCGCCCCGCGTAGTCGGTGACCTCGTCCGGCCGCGCGACGACGCCGTCCGCGAGCGCCTCGGCCATCGCCCGGATGCCCGCCAGCGGCGTGCGCAGGTCGTGGCTGATCCACGCCACCAGCTCGCGCCGCGACGCCTCGGCCGCGCGCTCCCGGGCCCGCGCCTCCCGCTCCCACACGCTGCGCCGCGCCAGCGCCCGCCCCGACAGCACCGCGGCCGGCACCGTCACCAGGGCCACCAGCACGCACACCAGCAGCGTCGTCATCAGGATCGGGGTGAACATGAACCCGCTCACCGCGAGCACCCCGCCGATGGTCGCCACCACCGGCACGATCGCCAGCACGGTCATCGCGCGCGCCAGCGAGCCGTCCGTCGACCGCCGCAGCACGAGCACGCCGATCAGCGCCAGCGGCAGCGAGAACAGCACCGCGTACGGGAGGACGTGCCCGACCTCGACCAGCATCACGCGCCCCCGTCGTACCGGTAGCCGACGCCCCACACGGTCGCGATGCGCACCGGCCGCGCCGGGTCGGCCTCGACCTTCTCCCGCAGCCGCCGCACGTGGACGGTCACGGTGGACTGGTCGCCGAACTCCCAGCCCCACACCCGCGCCAGCAGGTCGGCGCGGGAGAACGCGGTGCCCCGGTGGGTCAGGAAGAACACCAGCAGGTCGAACTCGCGGGTGGTGAGCGCCAGCTCCGCCCCGCCCAGCTCCGCCGATCGCGCGCCCACGTCCACGCGCAGCCCTCGGTCCTCCAGCACCGAGGGCGACCGCACCGCCGCCGCCCTCGACCGCCGCAGCACGGACGTGACGCGCAGCGCCAGCTCGCGCGGGCTGAACGGCTTGGTCACGTAGTCGTCCGCGCCGAGCTGGAGGCCGGCGATGCGGTCCTCCTCCTGGCCGAGCGCGGTCAGCATCACCACGGGCACGGCGCTGCGCCGCCGCAGCAGCCGGCACACCTCCAGGCCGTCCACGCCGGGCAGCATCAGGTCGAGCACCACGAGGTCCGGTTCCCGCTCGGCGAACCGGCGCAGCGCGGTCTCGCCGTCGCCGACCAGCTCGACCTCGTGCCCGGCCAGCTCCAGGTAGCGGCGGACCACGTCCCGCACCACCACGTCGTCGTCCACGACGAGCACCCTGTCCACAGCAGCCTCACCAGTTGGTCAGCAGGAGGTGGTTGACCGCGAGCGCGGTCACCGCTTGCACCACGAGCCATGGTCGTCGCCGGTCGGGCACCAGCACCACCAGCCACACCGTGAACGGCAGCCAGATGCGCTCGACCTCGGCCTTGCTCAGCCCCGACGCGTCGGCCAGCAGGACCGTGGCCGCCGCCGCGCCCGCGAGCACCAGCGCCGGGCCGCGCCACCGCGCCGCGAACGGGGCGAACCCGCAGGCCAAGACCGCCGCCGCGAGGTTCGCCCACACCCAGTAGCCGTACCAGCGGGACGAGGCTATGCCCTGGTGGTACCGCTCCACGACCAGGTGGTAGCCGTCGAGCCACCAGAACCCGAGGGCCGCGAACACCGCCACCACCACCGCCGCGCCCAGCACGGCCACGCCGACCTCCCGCCACCGCGCGGCCCCGCGCCGCCACAGCACGGCCAGCGCGAGCACGCCCAGCAGCACCAGCCCGTAGGACAGGAACAGCGCGAACCCGAGCACGACCCCGCCGAGCAGCGGCCGGCCGACCGCGAGCAGCGCCACCCCGCACGCCGCGACGCCCGCGAACAGCCCGTCCGCCGACACCCCGAACCACACCGCGCCGGGGAACAGCGCCACGAACGGCAGCACCGCGCGGGCGTGCCCCTCGGACACCACCGCCCGCACGGTCACCGGCACGGCCACCGCCACCAGCGCGCCGACCAGCACGGTGAACGCCGACGCCCACGCGCCGCCGGCCAGCCCGACCCGGTCCAGGCCGACGTACACCAGCAGCGCGCCCGGCGGGTGCCCGGACACGTGCGTGGTCCACGAGTCGGGCTGGAAGTCGAGGACGCGGTCGGCGAACCCGCGCAGCAGGCCGGGCACGTCGGTGACGCCCGGCACCTCGTGCAGGTACTCGTCGGACGTGGTGAGCCTGCCCGCGAAGCCGCGTTCCCAGCCGTCCACCAGGGCGAGGGAGGTCGTCCACGCCACCGTCGCCACCCAGGTCGCGCCGAGGGCCGCCCGCCACGGCAGCCGCGCCGCCAGGTCCGGGCCGCGCGCGACGACGGCGACGGCCACCAGGACCGCGAGGGGCGTGCCGACGCCGACGTGCGGCAGCCACGTGGCGAACAGCGGCGGCGCGCCCGCGAACGTCAGGTCGGGGTCGAGGCCCGCACCGACCACGGCGGCGAGGACGACCAGGGCCGCGGCGGCCAGGACACGGGGCACGCGCCCACCGTAGGGCGTCCGGGGGCCGGCGGAGGGCGTGCGGCAGCATCCGTCAGCGGTCCGTAAGGAGTGGGCCGCACGTCAGGATTCGGTAAGCACCGCAAGGGTTCTGCACCCTCCACGGTGGACCGATGCTCGGGGTGTGGACGAAATCGACGTGGTGCTCCCCTGCCTGGACGAGGCGGCGGCGCTCCCGCTGGTGCTCGGCGCGATGCCCGCCGGCTACCGGCCCCTGGTGGTGGACAACGGATCGCGCGACGGGTCGCCCGATGTCGCGCGCTCGCTCGGCGCGGAGGTGGTGCACGAACCCCGGCCCGGGTACGGCGCGGCGGTGCACGCGGGCGTGGAGCGGGCGCGGTCGGAGGTGGTGTGCGTGCTCGACGCGGACGGCTCGCTCGACCCCGGCGACCTGCCGGCGCTCGTGGCGCTGCTGGCGGGCGCGGACCTGGCGGTCGGGCGGCGGGTGCCGTCGGCGGGGAGTTGGCCGTGGCACGCGCGGGCGGGCAACGCGGTGCTGGCGGCCCTGCTGCGGCGGCGCGGCCTGCCGGTGCGCGACATCGCCCCGGTGCGCGCGTTCCGCCGCCGCGACCTGCTCGACCTGGGGGTGCGCGACCGGGCGTTCGGCTACCCGCTCGAACTGCTGCTGCGCGCGGGCGCGGCGGGGTGGCGGGTGGTGGAGCGGGACGTGCCCTACGGCCCGCGCGCGGCCGGGACGAGGTCGAAGGTGTCGGGTTCGGTGCGCGGCACGGTGCGCGCGGTGCGCGACATGGCGGGGGTGCTGCGGTGACGCCGGTCAGCCTGCTGGTGGTCGCCAAGGCCCCGGTGCCGGGGTTGGCGAAGACGCGGCTGTGCCCGCCCGCGTCGCCGGAGGAGGCGGCCGACCTGGCCGCCGCCGCGCTGCTGGACACGCTGGACGCGGTGCTGCGGACGCCGGGCGCGCGGCCGGTGGTGGCGTTGACCGGGGACCTGGGCGCGGCCCGGCGCGAGGACGAGGTGCGGGCGGCGCTGCGGCACTGCGTCGTCGTCCCGCAGCGGGGTGACGGGTTCGGCGAGCGGTTGGCCAACGCGCACGCCGACGCGCACCGGGCGCACGGCCTGCCGGTGTTCCAGATCGGCATGGACACGCCGCAGGTCACGCCCGCGCTGCTCGGCGGGGCGATCGGGCTGCTCGACGGGCACGACGTGGTGGTGGGTCCCGCGCTGGACGGCGGCTGGTGGGCGCTCGGTCTGCGGGAGCCCGCCCTGGCGCGGCGGTTGGCGGACGTGCCGATGTCGCGCGACGACACGGGGGTGCGCACGGTGCTCGCCTTCCGGGACCGCGCGGTGGGGACCGCGCCGGCACTGTCCGATGTGGACGACGTGGTGGCGGCCCGGGAGGTCGCGGACGCGGCGCCGGGGACGCGGTTCGCCGAGGCGTTCGCGCGGCTGGGGGTGGCGAGGTGACCGCGTTCGACGTGGGGCTGGGCGGTGCGGAGTGCCGGTTGGAGTTCGGCGACGGCGGTTCGCAGGTGCTGCCGGTCGCGCGGTGGCACGACGACGCAACGGGCAGCGGCGCTGCGGCTGGCGACGCCGCGGCTGGCGACGCTGCGAACGGCGACGCGGTGCTGCTCGACGCCTGCCGAGGCGCGACCATCGACCTCGGGTGCGGCCCGGGGCGGCTGGTCGCGGCGTTGGCGAGGCGGGGCGTCACCGTGCTGGGGGTGGACAAGTCGCCGCTCGCGGTGGCGTTGACCAGGGCGCGGGGCGGGCCCGCGTTGCGGCGCGACGTGTTCGGACGGCTGCCCGGTACCGGACGGTGGCGGCACGCGCTGCTGGCCGACGGCAACATCGGCATCGGCGGCGACCCGACAGCCCTCCTCCGCCGCACCCGCCGCCTGCTGCACCGCCACGGCACCGTCCTGGTCGAAACCGAACCCCCCGGCTGCGGTCTGTGGCGTGGCCCAGCCCGGATCAACGGCGGCGCCTGGTTCCCCTGGGCCCGAGTGGACGCCCAAGCCCTCACAGCGGCGGCCGAACACGCCGGATTGTCACCCCGTCGGATTGTTGAACAAAAGAATCGCTGCTTCGTAGAACTAGAACGATCCTGACCCACCGCGGCCGCAGCCCAGCGGCAACCGACGCCCGCCCGAAAGCCGCCCGAAAGCCGCCGCACAAACCGAGCCGAATTCATGACGGCAACCGCCTGCGCCTGCGCGCAACCCGGCGCGTGGGCCAGCGCGGCAACCAGCCGGCAATCAGCTTGGCAACCAGAGCGGCGCCCAGCGCGGCAACCAGCGCGGCAACCAACTCGGCGACCAGGGCGGCAACCAGCGCGGCGATCAGGGCAGTGACTAGAGCGGCAAGCAGGGCGGTGATCAGCGCGCAAACGCTTGCGTCTACAGGGCGGCGCGACGCTTGGTCGGATCGCCGGATTGTTGAACAAGGGGATTGCCGGCTTGGTGCAGTGCAGTTGCGGGTCTGTTGGATTGTTGGACGAGGGGATTGTCGGCTTGGTGCAGTGCAGTTGCGGGTCTGTTGGATTGTTGAACGAGGGGATTGTCGGGTGTGGGAATTGGAGCGGTTGTGAGAGTGCCGCGAGTGCGTCGGGAATCGAGTCCGCACACCGCCACCAGAATCGGCGCTTGGTTGGGGGTGGCATTCGGGCTGTGCTTCGTGACCGGCCTGCTCAGTCACGCCATCCAGCACCCGCCGGGGTGGTTCGCGTGGCCCACCAGGCCGGTCTGGCTGTACCGGGTCACGCAGGGCGTGCACGTCACCTCGGGCGTGGCGGCGATCCCGCTGCTGCTGGCCAAGCTGTGGACGGTCTACCCGAAGCTGTTCGGTCGCCCGCTCGTGCGGAACGTCCCGCACGCCCTGGAGCGCGGCTCCGTCCTCGTCCTGCTGGGCGCGGCGTTCTTCGAACTGGTCACCGGGTTGTTCAACGCCGCCCAGAACTACCCGTGGGGCTTCTTCTTCCCCCCGGCCCACTACGCGGTCGCCTGGGTCGCGGTCGGCGCGCTGCTCGTGCACGTCGCCGTGAAGATGCCGCTGTTCCGCACCCCGCCACCAACGGAGGAAGTCCGGCGCGGGACGTTGTCGCGGCGCGGGTTCCTGCTCACCACCGGCGGGGCGGTGGCGCTCGCGGTGCTGGCCACGGCGGGCGGCACGGTGCCGTGGCTGCGGCAGGTGTCGGTGCTCGGCGCGCGCTCCACCCGGCTGCCGGTCAACCGCACGGCGCGGGCGGCCGGCGTGGAACCCGTGGGCGACGACTGGCGGCTCACCGTGGGCGGCCGGCGGTTCGGCCTGGCCGAGCTGGGGGCGTTGCCGCAGACGACGGCCGAGCTGCCGATCGCGTGCGTCGAGGGGTGGAGCGCGTCGGCCACGTGGACCGGCGTGCCCGTGCGGGACCTGCTGGCGCTGGCCGGGCTGGACCCCACCGACGTCGTGGTCGAGTCGCTGGAGCGCGACGGGCTCTACCGGACCTCGACGCTGCCCGCCGCGCACGTCCGCGACCCGCTGACGCTGCTGGCGCTGCGCCTCGACGGCGCTCCCCTGCCGCTCGACCACGGCCACCCGTGCCGGCTCGTCGCGCCGAACCGCCCCGGGGTGCTCCAGACCAAGTGGGTCGTGAAGCTGGGGCCGGCGACGTGAGGGCGTTCAGGTGGGTGCTCGGCGCGCTCGGCGTCGCCGCCGGGCTGTGGGGCGCGGTGCTGCTGCTCCCCCTGCTGGACGTTGACCTGCTGGTGTGGTTCCTCGGCGGTCCGGTGGCGCACGACCTGCTGCTGGCACCGCTCGTCGGCGGCGTCGGGTTGGCGGTCGCGCGGTGGGTGGCCGCGCCGTGGCGGGTGCCGGTGGTGGTCGGCGGGGTGCTGTCCGGGGTGCTCGTGCTGCTCGCCGTGCCGCTGCTGTGGCGGCCGCACGCGGGACCGGCCAACCCCGGCCTGCACGACCGCGCCCACGGGCCGTGGCTGCTGGCGGCCGTCGCCGCGATCTGGCTCGGCGTGCTCGTGACCGGCCTCGTGAGGGGCCTGGTCCGGGAAAGGAAAGGGCCGCACTCCGGCGGGTGAGGGGTACTCGCCGGGATGCGGCCTCGTCTCCGGCTCGGGGGCACGCGAGCCGGGTTCCACCACCGGCCCGGGGCACGTCGGGCCGGTGGAGCCTCGGGTTACCTGACCTCGACGGGCTGGCTGCCCAGCGTCACCTCGACGGTCCGGTCGCGGCCGATGGTCAGCTGCACCTTCTCGCCCGGTGCGCGGGACCGGACGGCCGCCACCAGGGCGTCGGAGCTGTCGATCGGGCGGTCGCCGAACCTGGTGATCACGTCGCCGGCCTTCACGCCTGCCGCCTCGGCCGCGCCACCCGCCGTGACCTCGCGGACCAGCGCGCCGCCGTCCTCGTCGTCGCCGACCGAGACGCCCAGCACGGTCTGCGTGGCCTTGCCGGTCTCGGACAGCTCCTTCGCCGTCCGCCGGGCCTGGTCGACCGGGATGGCGAAGCCGATGCCGACCGAACCGCCCTGCGCCGACTGGCCGGAGTTCGGGCTGTAGATGGCGGAGTTGATGCCGACGACCTGGCCCTGCATGTTCACCAGCGGGCCGCCGGAGTTGCCGGGGTTGATCGCCGCGTCGGTCTGGATGGCGTTGAGCACCGTGGCCTGGGTGCCCTGCTCGCCGCCCGCCCGCACGGGGCGGTTGAGGGAGCTGACGATGCCGGACGTCACCGTGCCGTTGAGGTCGAACGGCGACCCGACGGCCACGACCTGCTGGCCGATGCGCAGGTCCGAGGAGTTGCCCAGCTCGGCCACGGGCAGGTCGTCGACGTCCTCGGCCTTCACCACGGCCAGGTCGGACGTCGGGTCGCGGCCGACGATCCGCGCGTCGAACGAGCGGCCGTCCTGGAGCTGCACCTTGATGGGGCCGCCGCCCGCGGCCGACTCGACCACGTGGTTGTTGGTCAGCACGAGGCCGTCGGAGCTGAGCACGAACCCGGACCCGGCGCCGCCGCTCACCTGCACCTGCACGACGGTGGGCAGCACCTTCTGGGCGACCTGCTCGATCGAGCCCTCGGCCGCCGCGCCGGTCCGCTGCGCGGGTGGGGCCTGGTTGAGCGCGTTGGCGACCGGCCCGGACCGGTCCGCCGCCTCGTAGCCGACGTAGCCGCCGACCCCGCCCGCCACTCCTCCGACGGCGAGCACGAGCGCGGCGACCCCGGCGACCACCTTGCCCCGACCCCGTCGCGGGGGTGCGGTGACGACCGATCCGGGCGGTGCGTAGTAGGGGCCCGACTGGCCGGGGAAGACCCCCGGCGCGCCGGGCCCGTCCGGCTGCGCCGCACCCGAAGGGGAGGGGGCGGACGAGCCGGGGTGGCCCTGCACGGCGGTCTGCGCGGCGCCGTACGGGCCGGTGTGCTCCGGGCGCTGGAAGCCTCCCTGCCAGGCTCCCGCCCCGGTGCCCGGACCGGTCGCGGGGAACCCGGCGCCGCCCTGCGCGGCGCCGAACCCACCCGTCCCGGCCTGGCCTGCGGTGGGGTGGGGGCCGCCCTGCACGGCACCCACCCCGCCGTCGGTCCGACCGGCGCCGCCCTGCACGGCACCGGCCACACCCTGCCCGGCCTGGCCGGCGCCGCCCTGCACGGCACCCGCCTCACCGGGGTTCGACCGACCGGCAGCCGCCGGCGGGTCGACGTCCGCCGGGTGGCCGGCGCTCGTGTGCGCCGACGTCCCGGGGGCGGGCTCGCCGGTGGGGACCGGTGAGCCGAAGTCGTCGTTCCGGGGGCGGCCGGCGCTGCCCTGCACAGCGCCGGCCGATCCCGCGTCCGACCGGTCGACCCCTGCCGCCGACCCGTCGGGACCCGGCTGCCCAGCACCCTGCTGCTGGTCGCCGGCGTACTCGTGACCGTGCTCGGCGCCGCGGGCCCAGGGGCTGTGCTGCTGGGGCTCCTGCGGCTGGCGCGGCTGCTCGCTCTCGGTCATGTCCACCACTCTGCGTTGCCCGCCTGAGAGGAGCCTTAAACGAAACTGGGCATCAGTTGTGAACTCCTCCGGGGTGGCCCGCCTGGATCGGGTGACCCGCTGAGCCGGGGTCACGGCCGGTGACCGCGCGGGAGCTGCGACGATGTGCGCCGACCCTGCGAGGAGGCGGACGTGGCACTGGTCGAGGTGGAGCTGCCGGACCCGACGTGGATGCGGGCGCGGTGGGCGGCGTTCGCCGCGGTGCGCGCCGCGCGCGGCTGGGGCGACGGCTGCCGGGCGGACGGCGCGGTGTGGCACTACGACGACGGCGGCGGCAACTGGGCCGAGCTGCACCGGTTCGACGGGGGCCGGGCCCTGCTGCTGGGGCACGACCACGAGTACTCCGACACGTACCACGGCCGTGCCGCCGAGTACTTCCAGGAGGAGGAGACCGACCTCCTGGCCGACGCGCCCGGGTGGTGGGCGGGGCCCGTGGACGAGGCCCAGGCCGCCGGCCTGTGGGTGGGCTTCGCGTACGGCTTCGAGGACGGCGCGTGGCGGCGGGCGGACTACGACCTCGACGACGGGTTCGACTCGTTGGCCCCGCCGTTCGCCGACGACGTGCGGTGCCGCGAGCTGATCACCCACTTCACCGAGGACCACGCCGGCCCCGAGGCGGTGGACGCGCTGATCGCCGCCGACGCCGACGTGACGGAGGACCTCGTGACCGCCGTGGTGGGCGCCCGACCGGGCTGGGACCCGGCGGCCGGCACCGCCGCCGCCCGCCGCTTCCTCTGACCCGCGGGTCGCGAGCGCATGACTCACGGGTCGTGAGCGCATGACTCACGGGTCGTGAGCGCATGACTCGCGGGTCGTGAGCGTTGGACTCGCGGGTCAGGCGGGGCGGAGGCGGTCGGCGATCTGCTCGGGGGTGGCGTCGTTGACCCAGACGCCCATGCCGGACTCGGAGCCCGCCAGGTACTTGAGCTTGTCGGCGGTGCGCAGCACGGAGAAGACCTCCAGGTGCAGCCACGCCAGGTCGCGGCCGGTGCGGACCGGGGCCTGGTGCCAGGCGGCGATGTAGGGCAGCGGCCGGTCGTAGAGGGCGTCCAGGCGGTGCAGGACGGTCAGGTACAGCGCCGCGAAGTCGTCCCGCTCGGCGTCGGTCAGGGCGGGCAGGTCGGGGACCTGGCGGTGCGGCACCAGGTGGACCTCGACCGGCCAGCGCGCGGCGGCCGGGACGAACGCGGTCCAGTGCGCGCCCTCGGCGACCACGCGGGTGCCGACGGCGCGCTCCGCCGCCAGCACGTCGCCCATCAGGGGACGGCCGTGGGCGGCGCGGTAGTCGGCGGCCACCGACAGCATCCGCTCGGTCTTCGGCGTCACGAACGGGTAGCCGTAGACCTGGCCGTGCGGGTGGTGCAGGGTGACGCCGATCTCCTCGCCCCGGTTCTCGAACGGGAAGACCTGCTCCACGCCCGGCATCCCGCCGAGCGCGGCGGTGCGGTCGGCCCACACGTCCACGACGGTGCGCACCCGGGACACCGGCAGCTGCCCGAACGACGTGTTGTGGTCCGAGGTGAAGCACACGACCTCGGCCCGGCCGCGCCCCGGCGCGCGCGCCACCATCGGCATCCCGTCCACGGTGGACGGCAGGTCCGGCACGCCCTGCGCGAACGACGGGAACCGGTTCTCGAACACCGCCACGTCGTAGGACGACTCGGGGACCTCGGTCGGCTTGTCCGGTGTGGACGGGCACAGCGGGCACAGGTCCGCCGGCGGCTTGTACGTCCGGGTCTGCCGGTGCGCGGCCATCGCCACCCACTCGCCGGTCAGCGGGTCGCGCCGCACCTCCGACAGCGGCTGCGTCCTCGGCAGGTCCCGGGTGTCCACCGCGTGCCGCGGCGGCGCGTCCGGTGTGTCGTCGAAGTAGATGATCTCCCGACCATCGGCAAGTTTCCCCGCCGTGCGCCTCACGCCAGTTCCTCTCCGCGCCCCGGCACGTGCGCCAGGACCAGTTCCCCGACCTGCTCCCCGAGCACCGCGCGCGCGGGCTCGGCCAACCCCTCGTCCGTCACCAGCACGTCCGCCTCGTCCAGCCCGGCGATCGTGGAGATGCCGACGGTGCCCCACTTGGTGTGGTCGGCGACCACCACCACGCGTCCCGCCGCGTCCACCAGGGCGCGGTCGGTCTCGCTCTCGTTCAGGTTGGGCGTGGTGAAGCCGGAGCGCTCGGCCATGCCGTGCACGCCCAGGAACACCACGTCCAGGTGCAGCGATCTCAGCGCCTGCACGGCCACCGGCCCGACCAGCGCGTCGGACGGCGTGCGCACCCCGCCGGTCAGCACCACCGTGCGGTCGGTGCGCCCGCTCTGCTGGAGCACGTCGGCGACCCGGATCGAGTTGGTCACCACGGTCAGGTCCGGGATGTCGTCGAGGAACCGCGCGAGCGTCCACGTGGTGGTGCCCGCGGACAGCCCGATCGCCGTGCCGGGGCGCACCAGGCCCGCGGCGTGCGCGGCGATGGCCTCCTTCTCCGGCAGCTGGCGCACGGACTTGGCCTCGAAGCCCGGTTCGTCGGTGCTGCGGCCGACCACGGACGTGGCCCCGCCGTACACCTTCTCCACGAGGCCGCGCACGGCGAGCACGTCGAGGTCGCGCCGCACGGTCATGTCCGAGACGCCCAGCCGCACGACCAGGTCGCTCACCCGGACCGCGCCCGTGCGGCGTACCTCTTCCAGGATCACCGCTTGTCGTTGCCGCGCCAGCACCGTCACACCTCTTCCCTGACCACGACCACGTCGCCGGCGGGGACGACCAGGCGCCCGGACGCGCGTGCGCCCGTGAGCAGCTCGACCCCCGCGGCGGGCAGCTCCGCGTCGGAGTCGCCGTGGTTGACCGCGATCAGCCACGATACGGGCGTCCCGGACACCTCACCGCGCCGGCGCACGACCTCGACGCCCGGCACGCCGGCCGGCACGCCCGCGTCGGCCAGGGCGGTCCGCACCAGCCGGTCGAGCCCGTCGCCGGTCAGGCCGCACGCGAGGTAGCGCGCGACGCCGGCGCCGTACGCGTGGCGGGTCACGGCGGGCACGCCCGGCAGCGGACCGTCGACGTACGAGGCCACGGCCTCCGCGCCCTCGACGCGGAGGTGCTCGGTCCACACCCCGGCGGTCGAGCCGTCGTCCAGCGCGACGACCTGCCCGGCGCGCAGCGGGTGGAACTCCTCGGTGCGCACGCCCAGCAGCTCGCGGAACGGGCCGGGGTAGCCGCCGAGGTGCACGTGGCCGCGCCGGTCGGTGGTGCCGGTCAGGTAGGTGACCAGCAGGTGCCCGCCGCCGGAGGCGTACCGCTCGTACGGCGACGCGTCGTCCACCAGGTGCAGGGCGGGCAGCACGACCAGGGCGTACCCGGACAGGTCGGCGCCGGGCGGCACGAAGTCGACGGTCGCGCCCGCGCGCCACAGCGACCGGTACAGCGCCAGCGCGTTCGCCCGGTGGTCGAAGTCGGACGTCGGGTGGGCGGGCTGGGCCAGCGCCCAGCCCGACTCCCAGTCGTGGACCAGCGCCACGGACGCCTCGACCCGGGAGCCGAGCAGCTCGGCGAGGCGGCCGTACTCCGCGCCGACCCGTTCGACCTCGCGGAACACCCGCGTCTCCGGGCCGGCGTGCGGGACCATCGCCGAGTGGTAGCGCTCCGCGCCCGCCCGCGACTGCCGCCACTGGAAGAACAGCGTGCCGTCCGCGCCGCGCGCGAGGTGCTGGAACGAGTTGCGCCGCAGCTCGCCGGGCAGCTTGGCGACGTTGCGGGCCTGCCAGTTCACCGCCGACGTCGAGTGCTCCATGAGCAGCCACGGCGCGCCGCCCGCGAGCCCGCGCGCCAGGTCGGCGGAGAACGCCAGCTCGACGTGCCGCTCGTCGTCCTCGGCGCGCGTGTAGTGGTCGTTGGACACGAAGTCGACCTCGGCGGCCCACTTCCAGTAGTCCAGCGCGCCGAACGTCCACGTCACCATGAAGTTCGTCGTCACCGGCACGCCCGGGGTGACCTCGCGCAGCACGTCCCGCTCGGCCTTGAACAGCTCCAGCAGGGCGTCGGAGGAGAACCGGTCGAAGTCGAGCAGCTGGCCGGGGTTGCCGAACGACGGCGTGGCGCGCGGCGGCAGGACCTGCTCCCACGAGGTGTAGCGCTGGCTCCAGAACGCGGTGCCCCACGCCTCGTTGAGCGCGTCGAGCGTGCCGTGCCGCTCCCGCAGCCACGCCCGGAAGGCGACCGCGCACCGGTCGCACCAGCAGCGGGACACGTGGCAGCCGTACTCGTTGTTGACGTGCCAGGCGGCCAGCGCGGGGTGGTCGCGGTACCGCTCGGCCAGGGCGCGGGCCAGCGCGACGGCCTTCTCCCGGTACACGGTCGAGCTGGGGCAGTACGCCTGGCGCGAGCCGTGCGAGAGGCGGGTGCCGTCGGCGGTCACCGGCAGCACCTCGTCGGCGTGCGCGGCGGTGAGCCACGGCGGCGGCGAGGCGGTCGCGGTGGCGAGGTCGACCCGCACGCCGGCCTCGTGCAAACGGTCCAGGACGCGGTCCAACCAGCCGAACTCGTAGCGCCCCTCTTCCACTTCCAGCAGGGCCCACGAGAAGATCGCGACGCTCACCAGGTTCACCCCGGCCCGGCGCATCAGCGCGACGTCGTCGGCCCACACGGCCTCGGGCCACTGCTCGGGGTTGTAGTCGGCGCCCCAAGCCGGGCCGGCGATACCGGTGGGCCAAGTCGTCATGCCACAAGAGTGCTCGACGTTGCACGCGAACGTCAACACAGTCAAACAACAGCACTCGGAAAGCCTTGACAGGGCGTGTGGCGCCCACCACATTGTGCGTACTTCTGTTGACTCTCTGTTCGTTTAACCACCGCCGAGTGTCACCCGTAGGAGCGACAATGACGACGTTCTACGCACCGAAGCCCAACCGCCGGGCCCTGTTACGGCTGCTCCTCGCGGGTGCGGGCGCGGCGGCCGTGCCGGGACTGGCCGCGTGCGGCTCCGGCGGCAGCGGGTCCTCGGCGGACACGGTGTCGTTCGGCAACAACCAGTCCGACCAGGTGCCCAAGGACGCGATCACCGCCGTGCTCAGGTCCTTCGAGGAGGGGTCCGGGCTCAAGGTCGCGGTCAACACCAAGCAGCACGAGCAGTACCAGGAGCAGATCAGCAACTACCTCCAGGGCAGGCCGGACGACGTGCTGGCCTGGTTCGCGGGCTACCGGATGCGGTTCTTCGCCGAGAAGGGCCTGACCGGCGACCTGTCCGAGGTGTGGTCGACGGTCTCCGCCGGGTACGGGCCCGCGCTCAAGGAGGCGTCCACCGCCTCGGACGGCAAGCAGTACCTGATCCCGTTCACCCAGTACCCGTGGGGCGTGTTCCACCGCAAGAGCGTGTGGCTGCAGCGCGGCTACGAGGTGCCGAAGACGCTCGACGAGTTCGTCGCCCTGGCCACGAGGATGAAGTCCGACGGCCTCGTGCCCATCGCGTTCGCGCAGAAGCAGGGCTGGCCCGGCATGGGCACGTTCGACCAGCTGAACTTCCGCGTCAACGGTTACCGGTTCCACGTGGACCTCATGGCGGGCAGGGAGGACTGGCAGGGGCCGAAGGTCCGCGAGGTGTTCGACACCTGGAAGCGGCTGCTGCCGTTCCACCAGGAGAACGCGCTCGGCCGCGAGTGGCAGGAGGCCGCGCAGGGCCTCCAGCAGGGCAAGGCCGGCATGTACCTGCTCGGCTCGTTCGTCGCCCAGCAGTTCACCGGGCCCGACGCCGACGACCTCGACTTCTTCCCGTACCCGGAGATCAACCCCGAGCACGGCCAGGACACCGTCGAGGCCCCGATCGACGGCTACATGATGTCCCGCGAGCCCGGCAACGCCGCGGGCGCGCGCAAGCTGCTGGAGTTCCTGGCCACGCCCGCCGCGCAGCTGGCCTACCTCAAGGCCGACCCGACCGCGATCGCCACCTCCGGCGAGGCCGACACGTCGGGCTACAACGCGCTCCAGCTCAAGGCCGCGCAGGTCATCGAGGAGGCCGCGCACATCACCCAGTTCCTCGACCGCGACACCGACCCCCGGTTCGCCTCCGACGCCGCGACGAACGGCCTCAACGCGTTCATCCAGGACCCCGACGACGTCGACTCCGTGCTGAAGGGCATGGCCGACCAGGCGAAGACGATCTTCACGGGGTGACGG
>NZ_JBPKJK010000026.1:0-75186 GCF_051756985.1 Saccharothrix sabaoui | reverse complement strand
GGGCAGCACGGTGGTGTCCTCCAGCGCGCCGAACACGGTCAGCGCGTCCAGGCCGGCCAGCGCCGGGGCCTGGGTGCGCTCGACGCGCGGCAGGCCCGGCAGGGCCACGTCCTGGAGCGGGTTGACGTCCAGGCCGCTCAGCGACGCCGGCGGGAGGGCCGGGGTCGTGGTGCGCGGCTGGGCGACGCCCGGCACCGGCACGACGAACGGCAGGGCGATCGGGGCGGCCACGGGCAGGGTCGGCATGCTGCGGCCCGCGCCCGGCAGGGTGGCCCCGACCGGCAGGGTCTCCACCAGCGCCGGCAGCTCCCGGGTCTCGTCCAGGCCCAGGACGTCGCCGGACACCGGCAGCTGACCGGCGAAGGAACGCTCGTCGGCCGTGCCGGGCAGGACCTCGACGACCCTGGGCAGCTCGCGGGTGACCGCGGAGAGCTGGTCGGTGGGCAGCTCGGTGCGCGGGACGCGGGTCTTCACGGCCGGCACGTCGCGGGCGGGGCCGATCTTCGACACGCCCTGGACCAGCAGGCCGCGCAGCTCGTGCGGGGTGGAGGCGCGCAGCGCCCACCGGGAGTCGGACAGCAGGGCCAGCACGTCCAGGTTCGGCAGTTCGGTCGCGCCCATCAGGCTGTCGACGCCGACCGGGAGCTGGACGCCCTGCTCCGCGCTCCGCGCGGTCTCGTGGCGCTGCTCACCGGTCAGCACCCGGCTGCGGTCCGTGGTGCTGGTCTCCGCCTGGCCCATCACGTCGAGCGGCACGCCGAAGAAGCGGGCCGCGGCGCGGCCGGGCAGCTCCAGGTCGTGCGCGCTGCCGGAACCGCGACCGGAGGTGTCGGTGGTCCCGCCCGAGCGGCTCTCCACCACGCTGTCGGTGGTGGTCTTCGCGATGCCGAGCGCGGAGACCGAGTCACCGTGCACCGCCGGCTCCGCGCCGAGGGGGGCGGTGAGCAGGTTGCCGGACCAGGAGCTGTCCTCGGCCGAGGTCAGGTGACGACCGCCGGCGGCCAGGTCGGAGCCGCTGTCCACGTCGGACCGGCCGTTGCCCGCGACCGAGGCCGCGTCGCCGAACACCTGGAGCGGCACGGTCGGCTGGGCGCCGACGCCGTTGCCCGACAGGGACGCGTCGTCACCGGAGGTGTAGACGTCGCCGCCGGAGAACGACCCGAACTCGTTGCGGCTCTCCGAGTCGACGTTGCTGCCGGCGCCGATCGCGCTGCCGAACACCTGCGGCGAGGACGCCTCGGGCACGGACAGCACGTTGCCGGACAGGGAGCCCTCGTCGCCGGTCGTCACGGCCGTGCCGCCCGAGCGGGAGTCGAGCTTGTTCGTCGTGTCCGAGGAGCCGTTGCCGACGCCGACGACCGAGTCGCCGAACACCTGGGCGGGGTTGGAGGTGGGCACGTGCACGATGTTGCCGGACGCCGAACCGTGCTTGCCGTTGGCCTTGGGCGGGTTGCCCAGGTCGATCTCGGTGTCGCTGTCGGTGCGGGACGTCGGGTTGGCGACCGCGCCGCCCGAGTTGCCGAACACCTGGCCGCCGGCGGCGGTCGGGGCGGAGATGACGTTGCTCGACACCGTGCCGTTGTCGTCGTGGCTGTCGGCCACGGCGCCGGAGCGGATGGTCTTGCGCTCCGAGGAGTTGCCGGCCGACGAGCCGGCCGCGCCGACGCCGTTGCCGAACGCCTCGGCGGGCGCGCCGATCGGCACCTGGCCGATGTTGCCCGAGCCGACCGCGTCGTTGCCGGTCGACCCGTTGCGGCCGCCCGCGTCCGCGGTGACCTCGTTGTCGCACTCGGAGCCGGCGATGCCGCCGCCCGCCAGGCTGTTGCCGCACAGGTCGACCGCGCCCGCCGGGGGCAGGTTGGCCGAGTTCGCCGACAGCACCGAGCGGTCGCCGTCGGTGTACGTGTCGCCGCCCGCGGTCGCCTCGGCGTCGTTGGCGTGCCGCGACGAGCTGTTGCCGACGCCCGCCAGCGAGTTGCCCGCGCCCGACGTGGGCAGGGCGATCGGGACGTCGGCGAAGTTGCCCGACAGCACGCCGTCCTGGGCCGAGCTGACGCTGTTGCCGCCGGCCTCGGAGCGGTTGGCCGACGAGCTGGTGACGTCGGAGTTGCCGACGCCGGCGAACGCGTTGTTCGCGCCCGACACGGGGCCCGCCAGGGACGGCTGGACCACGTTGCCGGCGAGCGTGCCGTCGTTGCCCGAGGTGGTGGACCACTTCTCGTAGCCCTGCTCGACCTCGGTGTCGCCCGCCTTGGCGGACGCGCTGTTCTCGGCCTGGGCGTCCGCGTTGCCCGCGGCGCCGACGCCGTTGCCGCTGACCGCGACCACGGGCGCCAGCGGCGCGCCGAGGACGTTGCCGCCGGCGGTGCCGCGGTCGCCGGAGGTGCGCAGCACACCCGGCGCGGCGGCGTCGTTGGACGCGGCCGAGCGGCTGTGCGAGTTGCCGCCGGCGGCGAACGCGTTGTTGGTCACCTGGACCGGCGCGGCGGCCTGGGCGGCCGCGACGTTGCCCGACAGCGAGCCGTGGCGGCCGGACGTGGTGACGTCCCCGCCGGCGGTGGCGTCCTGCGCGGTGGTGCTGCGGGTCTCGGCGTTCGCCAGGCCCGCGACGGCGTTGCCGCTGACCTGCGGGGAGACGGCGGCGGCGAGCGACGCGACGTTGCCCGAGAACGCCCCGTAGGAACCGTCGGTCCTGATGTCGCCCGTGCTGTCGACGGACTTGGCGCAGTCGCCCTCGGTGTAGGCGTCGCCGCCCGCGGCGACGGCGTTGCCGCACACGCCGACCGGCACGACGACGTCGGCGTCGGCGGTGTTGCCGCGGGTGATGCCCGCGGTCTCGACGCCCTGGACGCGCTCCTGCACGTCCTGGACGCGCTCCTGCACGGCGCGGAGCAGCGGGTTGGCGGGCGCCGCGATGCGGCCCGCCGGGGTGCCCGACACGCTCGGCGTGCCGATCTCGCGGTGCACGGTCGGCAGGTCGCGGTTGCCGACCGGGGTGCCCAGGTTGTTGTGGTCGACGTCGACCGGGACGCGGACCTTCGCGTCGAGGGGGTTCGGGGGAGCGTCGGGGTTGACGTTCTCCTGGGCTGAAGCGATGCCGGTACCGAGCATCAGCAAACCACCAGTGACAAGTGCGGTCTGAAGACCGCGCTTGGCCCAGGTTTGCATGGTTTCTCCTTCTTTCGGTGTCCCTTGCGGGAGGTGAAGGGTGGTCGGACGCGGCGAGCGCGTCGGAGTGGACGACCACCCGGTTCAGGGGGGTGGGGTGCGCGGCGTCTCGACCTGTCGCGGGAGCGCGCACGACTGTGGCGCGACGGTCGATTACCGGGGTCAGCTCGACGGGGGGAGCTGCCGCGGACCGCGCGCTTCGGTCAGTCGGGGGTGATGCCGGGCTGCTTGCCCGGCGTCACGGTGTTCCGCTCGGTGGCGGGGAACAGCGCCCTGGCCACGGCGGGGTCGAGGACGGCGGTGGAGAAGGCCGCGAACGGACCGCTGCCACCACCGGCGGAACCGGCGCCGTCGCCACCGCAGGCGCAGTGCGCCGGCACGCCCGCGGGGGGCGCGAACGGCAGCGACGGGAGGCCGGACGGGTCGCCCGGGAGCGGGGACCCGTTCGTGGCCGGCACGACCGGGGCGGTGTGCCGGAACGCGTCGAGCCACGTGCGGCTCGACTGCGCGAACACCCCGTGCACCACCGGGGTGCCGGCGGTGACCGGCACGGCGGTGGTGGTCGGGGTGGTCTCGGTGACGGGCCGCGGCGCGGCGGCGGGGGCCTCGACCAGGGGGTCGGTCGGCACCGGCCGGGACGGTCGCGGCTCGTGGAACAGGGTGCCCACCTGGCCGACGGCGCCGCGGATCTCCTCCGCGACGCGGCCCAGGTCGGGCGGCTGCGGTTCCCGCACCTGCGGGCTGCGCAGCGCGGCGTCCAGGTCCTGCACGGCCTGGCCGACCCCGGTCTGCTCGACCGGGGTCAGCCCGAACCCGGGCAGGGAGCCGCCGAGCGGGCTCGTCGCCCGCGAGATCCCGGTGACCGCGTCTGCGTGGTCGACCGGGGTCTCGGCGGAGGCGGGCGCCGCGGACAGCACCCAGGCGGCGGCGGTGCCGGCGAGCGCGCCGCCCGCGACCAGCAGGGCGCGGGAGAGCAGCCGCCGAACGCGGCTCGCCCCCGTTCCCGTTCGCTGGTCTGCGGCCGACATCGCTGGTCCTTCCACCGGAAAGCACTGGGGTTTCTGCGGAATCGCGTCGGCGATGCGATCGAGCCGATCAAGCCGACGCCGAGAGACTGCCAGTTGCCGAGCCGGACGCGCACGCCTTCCGGGCCGGGTTCCCCGGATCGTGTGACGGCCACGGTGTGTTGCGCCACGTGACGACGGGTAGTCACCCTCGCTTGAGGACGCGCGTCGCGCCGGCCGCCGCGGTGGACGCGAGGATCCAGCCGACCGCGATCAGCGTGCTGGAGATCCACTGCGAGGCGCCGCTGAACTTCCACTTGCCGTCCTGGCCGAGGTCCACGATCGGGATCAGCAGGTCGATCGCCAGCAGCCAGGCGTTCCAGGTCGGCGACTCGTCGTCGTTGAGCTTCGGCATCTCGTGGCCCAGGAACCACAGCGCGCCGGACAGCCAGAACGCGGCGAGCCAGCCGATCGCGAGCCACGGCCGGTAGCCGTAGCCGACCGTCCAGCGCTGGAGCGCGCCCCAGACCCGGCCGGCCAGGTGCAGCTCCGAGTAGCGCCGGTGCTGCTTCTCCAGCTGCACCCGCTGCGCCAGCTCCTCCTCGCCGCCCTCCCGGTACACCGCGGCGAGCTGCTCGTACGGCCCCGGCGCGAAGTCCGGCTGCACCTCGCGCAGCCACCGCAGGCGGGTGCGCACGTCCACGTGCGGGGTGGACGAGATCGACGAGAACGTGAAGTCCTCGACGTCCACGCCGCCGGTCGCCGCCCACAGGCCCGGCCCGTCGAGCACGGTGGCGGCGGCGACCCTGGTGAGGATCACCCGGCCGACCGGCGCCTGCTCGCCGGGCAGCCGCAGCACGAGCTGCCGCACGGTCAGGCCGTAGGCGTTGAGCGCGATGGCGGACCCGGGCCCGCCGAGCCGGGCGCCCGCGAACGTGGCCATCTTGCCGACCTCGGCCAGCCGGACGCGCACGCCGCCCGCGGCGGTGAAGCCGTGGCTGCACAGGAGGTCCTTGCCGATGGTGGCGACGCGCGCGTCCAGGGAGGGCTTGACCGTGCCGTCGGGGCGGCGGCGCGGCGAGAGCAGGGACGCGCCGGAGCAGTCGAGGGTCGAGCCGATCTCCGCGTTCTGGAGGCGCAGCGAGCCGAGGGCGGACAGGTCGCGCAGGAACAGCGTGCCGCCGACCCGCAGCCGGTCGGCGAACAGCACGTCGATGCCCGGTCCGTGCAGCCGCACGCCGGACAGCGAGGCGCTGCCCCGGATCTGCGCGTCGACCAGCCGCACCTGGCCGTGGGCGCGGAAGGCCGAGCCGCGACCGCCCCGGCCGTCGGCGGAGCCCCTGGCCTCCAGGTCGCCGCGCACCTGGACGCCGTCGGCGTGCAGCGCGACCGGGATGCGCTGGACCGCCTCGCCGGTGTCGGGGTCGGTATCGGGGTCGGTGGTTCCCGCGGTGGTCCCCGAGGTGGCTCCCGCGGGCTCGGCGGGACCGGTGAGGTCGTCCACCGCGTCGCGCCGGCCGATCACCGCGCCGGACAGCCGCAGGTAGCCGCCGATCTGGGCGTTGGGCAGGCGGACCGTGCCGGACGAGGTGAACCCGTCGTCCAGCTCCACGTTGCCGTCGACGCGGGCGCGGTCGGCGACCAGGGTGGCGGCCTCGTCGGCGGTGCCGCGCGGGATGACCAGCACCGGGCGGTCGACGACGCCGGCGTGCAACCGCGCCCCGGAGAACACGACGCTGCCGCCGACCCGGGCCCCGTCGAGCAGGACGCGGCCCTCGGCGGTGAACCGGCCGCCCTCGGCGTCGCAGAACAGGGTGCCCGCGATGGTGATGCCGGTGGCGTCCAGCGCGTTCTGCCCGACGTTGAGCAGCCGCGCGCCGCCCAGGTGCACGTTGCCGCCGACGTTCGCGCCGCGCAGCCGCACCTCGCCGCCCGCGCGCACGGCGATGGCCTGCAACGAGCCGGACAGCCGGATGCGCGCGGCCAGCAGGGCGTGGTCGCCCCTGGCCCGCAGCACCGCGCCGGCCAGCCGGAACGTGCCCTCGACCGAGGCGTCGGTCAGGTCGACCACGCCGTCGCTGGTGAACCCGGCCTCCAGCACCAGGTCGCTGCCGACGCGCAGGTTGCGCCCGCGCAGGCCGGGCACCCCGCAGCCGCGCATCCGCAGCCCGACCAGGCGGGCCATGCGCAGGTCGGGCGGCTGCTCGAAGGTGCAGTCGAGGAAGTCGACGACGTGGTCGACGCGCCTGCCCTCCAGCGCGAACGGGCCGACCACGTGCGCGCCGGTCAGCCGCAGGGCGGCGGTGCGCGGGCCGTCGGCGAGCAGGTCGGTCAGCAGCTCGCCGCGCACGGTCCGCTGCCGCCGGGGCGCCCTCGCGTCGAACGCCAGGCGACGACCGGCGGCGAACGCCTCGCGCACCGCCTCCTCCACGCTTCCGCTCACGGTGCCGATCCGATCACCCGCGGTGCCCGTCCCGCCAGGTTTTGCGTGGTTTGCGTCGCAGGTGCGCGGTCTACCCCCAACCGCCACCTACCGGGGATACGGTGATCGAGTGACGCGCAGCAAGAGGGATGACCGGTCCGAAGACAGCAGGGTTCCGGGGTTGCTGCGCGTGAGCGCGGCGCTGAGCTGGCGGTTCGTGGCCGTCGTGGCCGCCCTCTACGTCGTGTTCCACGTGATCGGCTTCCTGGCGAGCATCGTCATCCCGGTCGGGATCGCACTGCTGCTGGCCGCGCTGCTCTCGCCCGCGGTGACGCAGCTGAACCGCTCGGGCGTGCCGCGCGGCGTGGCCACCGGCCTGGTGCTGGTGGGCGGGCTGGCGCTGGTGGGCGGCGTGCTCACGTTCGTCATCAACGAGTTCTCCAAGGGCCTGCCGGACCTCCAGAAGCAGGTCGGCGCGAGCCTCGACCAGATCCGCGTCTGGCTGCGCGACGGGCCGCTGCACCTGAGCGACGTCCAGTTCCAGGAGTACGTGGACGAGGTCGTCAAGACCATCCAGGACAACCAGGCCGACATCACCTCGGGCGCGCTGACCACCGCGGCGACCCTGGGCGAGATCCTGACCGGCCTGGTCCTGGCGCTGTTCACGCTCATCTTCTTCCTGCACGACGGCGACGGGATCTGGCGGTTCATGGTCCGGATCGTGCCGCGCGACGTGCGGGACCGGGCCGACGTGGCCGGGCGGCGCGGGTTCGCCTCGCTGGTGTCCTACGTGCGGGCGACGGCGCTGGTGGCCGTGGTGGACGCGGTCGGCGTGGGCATCGGCCTGTGGATCGTGGACGTGCCGCTGGTGGTGCCGCTGTCGGCGCTGGTGTTCCTCGGCGCGTTCATCCCGATCGTCGGCGCGGTGATCACCGGCGCGGTGGCGGTCCTGGTGGCGCTGGTGGCGGTGAGCCCGGTGGCGGCGCTGGTGGTGCTGGCCATCCTGATCGGCGTGATGCAGCTGGAGAGCCACGTGCTCCAGCCGCTGCTGCTGGGCCGCGCGGTGAAGCTGCACCCGCTGTCGGTGGTGCTGGCGATCGCGGCCGGGTTGGTGGTCAGCGGCATCGCGGGCGCGCTGCTGGCGGTGCCGCTGCTGGCGGTGCTGAACTCGGGCATCCGGTCGCTGCTGTCGGAGTCGGACCGGGACGTGGAGCCGCGCGAGGTGGACGTGCACGAGCCGCAGGAGAGCGGTTCGGTGGACATGGTGGGCGACCGGGTCGAGGACATCGGGGGCGAGGAGCGCCCGGGTCCCGGCCACAGCGGCCGGCGGTGACCCGGTCACCCGGTCGGCTTCCGGGTCGGGCCGCCCTCGCCGCTCAGGCCATCTCGACGAGGTTGCGGCCGTAGCCCTTGGCGGCGAGCAGCGCGGCGTCGGCGGCCACCAGCAGGTCGGGCAGCTCGTAGCCGAACCGCTGGGTGGTGGCCACGCCGATGCTCACGGTCAGGCCGGTGAGCAGGTGGTCGCGGCCGTGGGTGTCGACCGTCGGCACGGCCAGGTCGGCCACGGCGTGCCGCACGCGCTGGGCGACCGAGCGGGCCACGGCGGGCTCGGCGTCGGGCAGCAGCACGACGAACTCCTCGCCGCCGAACCGGCCGACCAGGTCGCCGCCGCGGACCATGCTGGTCAGCAGCAGCGCGACGGCGCTGAGCGCCGAGTCGCCCGCGAGGTGCCCGACCTCGTCGTTGACCCGCTTGAAGTGGTCGAGGTCGAGCAGCAGCACGGCCATCGGCCGATCGGCCGTGCGGGCCTTGCCCAGCTCGTAGCGGGCCCGGCCGTCCCAGTGCACGGCGTTCGCCAGGCCGGTCTTGAGGTCGCGCTGCGCGGACCGGCGCCAGTGCGGCAGCTGCGCGGCGCGTTCGAGCAGGGCCAGCGGCGGGCCGGCCATCAGGGCGTGCACGGCGGTGGCGACGGCGGCGAACCCCATCAGGCCGCCGATGCTGACCGCGACGACACCGAGCGTGACGTCGATGGGCTCGCCGACGACCTCCTCGCCGGACGCGCGCGGGTTGCGCAGCTTCAGGCCGACGGCGATGAGGCCGGCGCGCAGCACGAGCAGCACGGTCGCGCCGACGACCATCACCAGGAGGTCGGTGGCGGGATCGGCCCAGCCGATGACGAACCGGGTGCCGAACACGGCCAGCGCGGTCGCGGACAGCGTGAACACCCAGCGGTGCGACTCCGGGCGCTGCGACAGCACGCCGTGCAGCGCCGGCCCGAACAGCAGCAGGACGAGCAGGTTGCACGGCAGCGCGACCAGGCCCGCGGTGAGGTAGCACAGGTGGGCGGCCCACGGGTTGCGCTCGGTCTCGCCCATCCGGTGGCTGTGGATCGAGCTGCCGATGATGACCGCGCCCGCGGTGGCCGCGATGGCCGCGAACCGGCCGATCTCGACCGACCCGGGCTGCGGCGTCGCCGCGATGACGTACACGACCACGGCGAACGCGCACAGGTCGACGAGCAGCCAGTAGGCCAGGGCGGGGCGCGGCAGCGTCCACAGTGGCCAGTGGCGCACGATCGACCCTCCCTCGCCACAGGAGCGGCGCCCTCCCGCCCCCTGCGGGGCGGACGCCGGTAGATCACGCTCGGTGATCCCGGCCAGCCTTTCACAGATGACGGTGGTGGAACAGACGGCCACCTGGGGGTTAGCCAGACCACCCCGGCACGGCAAGATTAGGGGTGAAGGGAGCACACCGTGCACACAAAGCCATCCGATCAGGTGCCCTCGGCGCTGGAAGACCCGGTCGGGCACCTCTGGCGGGGAACGGTAGCGCTACGCGTAGTGACATTCCTGTTCGCGTTGGGCAACGCGGTGCGCCACCACTCGGAGTACGAGCGGACGTGGCTCGCCTGGCTGGCGATCGCGGTGATGGCCGGCTGGTCGGTGTTCACCATCCGCGCCTACAGCCGCGAGAGCGGCAGGCGGCCGTGGGTCGTGGTCGCGGACCTCGTCGTCACGTGCGGCCTGATGTCCCTGTCGCCGCTGATCATGACCGACCAGCAGTTCCTGTTCAACGTCCCGCTGATCACCACCATCTGGGCGTGCGGCCCCGCGGTGGCGGCCGGCGCGCTCGGCGGGCAGGTCGCGGGCGCCGCGTCCGGGTTCGCCATCGGCTTCTTCACCTACCTCAACCGCGGCGGGATGAGCGTCGACCTGGTGCGGGACCTGGTGCTGCTCAGCGGCGCGGGCTTCGTGATCGGCATGGCGTCGTCCACGGCGCGGCGCACGTCGGTGCGGCTCGCGCAGGCGCTGCGCACCGAGGCCGCGACCGCCGAGCGCGAACGGCTGGCCCGCTCCATCCACGACGGCGTGCTCCAGGTGCTCGCCCGGGTGCGCAAGCGCGGGCTCGAACTCGGCGGCGAGGCCCGCGAGCTGGCCGAGCTGGCCGGCGAGCAGGAGGTCGCGCTGCGCTCCCTGGTCGCCGCCGCGCCCCGCGAGTCCACAGTGGATGGCGACGCGGACGTGCGGCCCGGGCTCCAGCTCCTGGCGTCGCCCCGCGTGCAGGTGTCCACCCCCGCCACCCGGGTCATGCTGCCCGCCGCCACCGCGCACGAGCTGACCGCCGTGGTGCGCGAGGCGCTGTCCAACGTGGACAAGCACGCCGGGCCGGGCGCGCGGGCGTGGGTGCTGCTGGAGGACCTCGGCGACGAGGTCGTGCTGAGCGTCCGCGACGACGGGCCGGGCATCGCCGAGGGCAGGCTCGCCTCCGCCGAGGCCGAGGGGCGGATGGGTGTCGCCCAGTCCATCCGGGGCCGCGTGGAGGCGTTGCGTGGGACCCTTGAGCTGCAAACGGGGCCGGGGGAGGGCACCGAGTGGGAGGTGCGGGTTTACCGATGAACGTGTCCGTGATGGTGGTGGACGACCACCCGCTGTGGCGCGACGGCGTCGCGCGCGACCTGACCGAGCGCGGTTTCGAGGTGGTCGCGACCGCGGGCGACGCCGCGTCGGCGGTGCGCATCGCCCGCGCCGTGCGCCCCGACGTGGTGCTGATGGACCTCAACCTGGGGGAGACGACCGGCGTCGAGGCCACGACGATGATCACGGGCGCGCTGGCCGGCACCCGGGTGCTGGTGCTGTCGGCGTCCGGCGAGCACAGCGACGTGCTGGAGGCCGTGAAGGCCGGCGCGTCGGGCTACCTGGTGAAGTCGGCGTCCGCCGAGGAGCTGGTGGAGGCCGTCACCCGCACCGCGGCCGGCGACGCGGTGTTCACGGCGGGGCTCGCGGGCCTGGTGCTCGGCGAGTACCGGCGGATGGCCGCGAACCCCGACGAGGAGGACAAGCCGCAGCTCACCGAACGGGAGACCGAGGTGCTGCGGCTGGTGGCGAAGGGCCTGACCGCGCGGCAGATCGCGAACCGGCTCGTCATCTCCCACCGCACCGTGGAGAACCACGTGCAGTCCACCCTGCGCAAGCTCCAGCTGCACAACCGCGTCGAACTGGCGCGGTACGCGATCGAGCACGGGCTCGACGTCGAACCGGAGGGCTGAGCCATGACCGAGGGTGCCGTGACCGGGAGTCCCGACCCGAGGAACTTCCGCGTGTCCGACGCGGAGCGCGAACACGTGATCGGCCTGCTCCAGAAGGCCATCGGCCTGGGGCTGCTCACGCTCGACGAGTTCACCGAGCGCACCGACATCGCGCTGGCGTCGAAGACGAGGGGTGAGCTGAACGCCGTGCTGCTCGACCTGCCGGGCATCGTGCACAACGCGCAGGTGCCGCCGGCCTCGGCGGCCTCGGCGGCCACGCCGGTCGCGCTGGTCGAGCGGCAGGAGCTGAAGGCGACCATGTCCTCGGTCAACCGCAAGGGCAGCTGGACCGTGCCGCGGCGGTTGGTCGTGCACAGCCGGATGGGGTCGACCCAGCTGGACTTCCGGAAGGCGAGCATCCCGCACGCCGTGGTCGACATCGAGCTGGACGTGACGGCGGGGTCGGTGAAGCTGGTGCTGCCGGACGGGGCGACGGTGAACGCGGAGAACGTCGAGCTGGCGGCGAGCAACATGAGGGACAAGGTGGGGACGGGCGCGGACGGGCGGCCGCACTTCGTGGTGCACGGCTCGGTGCGGGCGGGCTCGGTGGAGATCAAGAAGAAGCGGAACTGGCTCAAGCACGCCTGACCCCGCACGAACGAGCGACCGCGCGGGTTGCCGGCCGGTTCGACCGGGCGACGACCGTAGGGTGGGGCGTGGTCCGGGCAGACGCGCCCGGCCCATCCCTGCCCTGCCCACCCCTGCCGGGGATCACCCGATCGAGGCACGAAGATCGGGTATTAATGGTAAGGGGGATGTTGTTGCCGGAAATGTGGAGGCGGCGGCGCACCGGACCTGTGCCCTGTGACGCCTGCTCCACCTGACCGCGCCCCGTGAGGCCGACCACCCAGGTCGCTGTTCTCCGCTTGAGCGCTTCAAGCGCGGAGCACCGAACGCGGTGACCCGCGAGGCAGCCGAGCGGGACCGGGCACCCGGCGCGCGTCCCGGCCCTGCGCCCCCCGTCGTGCGGAACACGGCTGTTCCGCCCAGGATCGGGGTATGCGCTGCCTCGTCACCGGAGCGACCGGCTACCTCGGCGGACGGCTCGTGCCCCGCCTCCTCGCCGAGGGCTACGACGTCCGCTGCCTCGTGCGCTCCCCGGAGAAGTTGCGGGACGTGCCGTGGGCCGACCGGGTCGAGGTGGTGAAGGGGGACGTGCTCGACCCCGCCTCGCTGGACGACGCGATGCGGGACGTGGACGTCGTGCACTACCTGGTGCACTCGCTGAGCGTGGCCGACTTCGCCGACGCCGACCGGCGGGCCGCGGAGAACACGGCGCGCGCCGCCGAGGACGCGGGGGTGCAGCGGATCGTCTACCTGGGCGGGCTGCACCCGCCGGGGGTCGCGCTGTCGCCGCACCTGTCGTCGCGCAAGGAGGTCGGGGACGTCTTCCTGCGCTCCGCCGTGCCCGCGGTGGTGCTCCAGGCCGCCGTGATCATCGGGTCCGGGTCGGCGAGCTTCGAGATGCTGCGCTACCTGACCGAGCGGCTGCCGGTGATGGTCACGCCCCGGTGGGTGCACAACCGCGTCCAGCCGATCGCGGTGCGGGACGTGCTGCGGTACCTGGTGGGCGTGGTGCGCGCGCCCGCGGAGGTGAACCGGACGTTCGACATCGGCGGCCCGGACGTGCTGACCTACCTCGACATGATGCTGCGGTACGCGCGGGTCGCCGGGTTGCGGCCTCGCCGCGTGCTGCCGGTGCCGCTGCTCACGCCGGGCCTGTCGTCGCACTGGGTCAACGTGGTCACGCCGGTGCCGAAGTCGATCGCGAAGCCGCTGATCGAGTCGCTGGTGCACGAGGTGGTGTGCCGGGAGCACGACATCGACGACCTGGTGCCCGGCGAGACGACCGGGTACGACCGGGCCGTGGAGCTGGCGCTGGCCAGGGTCCGCGACGCGGACGTGGAGACCCGCTGGTCGGGCGCGTCGGTGCCGGGCGCGCCGTCGGACCCGTTGCCGAGCGACCCGGACTGGTCGGGCGGCTCGTCGTACTGCGACGTGCGGGAGAAGGAGACGCACGCCTCGCCCGAGCGGCTGTGGGAGGTGGTCGAGGGCATCGGCGGCGAGCACGGCTGGTACTCGTTCCCGCTGGCCTGGGCGGTGCGGGGGTGGTTGGACCGGCTGGTCGGCGGGGTGGGGCTGCGGCGGGGGCGGCGCGACCCGAGGCGGTTGCACGTGGGCGAGGCGCTGGACTGGTGGCGGGTGGAGGCGCTGGACCGGGGCAGGTTGCTGCGGTTGCGGGCGGAGATGCGGGTTCCCGGTCTGGCCTGGTTGGAGCTCCAGGTCGTGCCGCGCGGGACGGGGTCGACGTACCGGCAGCGGGCGGTGTTCGTGCCGCGCGGGTTGGCCGGGCACGTGTACTGGTGGCTGGTGTGGCCGTTCCACGGGCTGGTGTTCGGCGGCATGGTCGGCAACATCGCCTCTGAAGCTGAACTTACGAGTGAATTCAGAAAGTCCTGATGGACTGCACAACCGCCCGGCGGCAGACTGCGCGCCATGAAGGCACTGGTCAAGGCGACCGCCGGGCCGGGACTGTCCCTGACCGACGTCCCCGACCCCACCCCCGGTCCCGGTGACGTCGTCGTCCGCGTGCTGCGCACCGGTATCTGCGGCACCGACCTGCACATCGACTCGTGGGACGAGTGGGCCGCGCAGAACGTCCGCGCGCCGCTGGTCCTGGGTCACGAGTTCGTCGGCGAGGTGGTGGAAACCGGTGCGTCGGTGACGGGTGTGCGGGTCGGCGACCTGGTCAGCGGCGAGGGCCACCTGGTGTGCGGCACGTGCCGCAACTGCAAGGCGGGCCGGCGTCACCTGTGCGCCCGCACCCGAGGTCTCGGCGTGCACAGCGACGGCGCGTTCGCGCAGTACGTGGTGCTGCCCGAGCAGAACGCGTGGGTGCACCGGGCGCCGGTGGACCTGGACGTGGCGGCGATCTTCGACCCGTTCGGGAACGCCGTGCACACGGCGCTGTCGTTCCCCGTGATCGGCGAGGACGTGCTGATCACCGGCGCGGGCCCGATCGGCATCATGGCCGCCGCCGTCGCCAAGCACGCGGGGGCGCGCAACGTCGTCATCACCGACGTCAGCGAGCACCGGTTGGAGCTGGCCCGGGAGGTGGGCGTGGACCTGGCGCTCAACGTCGCCGAGCGGACGATCTCGGAGGCGCAGGCGGAGCTGGGCATGACGGAGGGCTTCGACGTCGGCATGGAGATGTCCGGCAGGCCGGTCGCGCTCCAGGAGATGATCGGCAACATGGCCCACGGCGGCCGGGTGGCGATGCTGGGCCTGCCCGCGGGGGAGTTCGCCGTGGACTGGAGCAGCGTGGTGCTGAAGATGCTCCACATCAAGGGCATCTACGGCCGCGAGATGTTCGAGACGTGGTACTCGATGTCGGTGCTGCTCCAGGGCGGTCTGGACCTGACGCCGGTGATCACGCACCGGTTCGACCACACCGAGTTCGACAAGGCGTTCGCGACGGCCCGCGAGGGCAAGTGCGGCAAGGTCATCCTCGACTGGACGGGAGCTCACTGATGTACGGCGCGATGCGCGACGACCTGCGGGCGGGCCTGGACGAGATCCGCGCGGCGGGTCTCCACAAGGCGGAGCGCGTGATCGGCACGCCGCAGAACGCGGTCGTGCGGGTGGGTTCCGGCGACGAGGTGCTGAACTTCTGCGCGAACAACTACCTGGGCCTGGCCGACCACCCGGTGGTGGTCGGGGCGGCGCGCGACGCGCTGGACCGGTGGGGTTTCGGCATGGCGTCGGTGCGGTTCATCTGCGGCACGCAGGAGCCGCACAAGGAGCTGGAGCGGCGGCTGTCGGAGTTCCTGGGCACGGAGGACACCATCCTCTACAGCTCGTGCTTCGACGCCAACGGCGGCCTGTTCGAGACGCTGCTCGGCGCGGAGGACGCGATCGTCTCGGACGAGCTGAACCACGCGTCGATCATCGACGGCGTGCGGCTGTCGAAGGCGCGGCGGTTCCGCTACAAGAACCGGGAC
This sequence comes from Saccharothrix sabaoui, assembly GCF_051756985.1. Classification (NCBI taxonomy): domain Bacteria; kingdom Bacillati; phylum Actinomycetota; class Actinomycetes; order Pseudonocardiales; family Pseudonocardiaceae; genus Saccharothrix; species Saccharothrix sabaoui. Next base: position 60,006 of record NZ_JBPKJK010000026.1, on the reverse strand, counting down.
ATGGACGACCTGGAGCGGCAGCTCAAGGACGCGGCCGACGCCCGGTACCGGCTGATCGCCACCGACGGCGTGTTCTCGATGGACGGCTACCTGGCCCCGCTGGACGAGATCTGCGACCTGGCGGAGCGGTACGACGCGCTGGTCATGGTGGACGACTCGCACGCGGTGGGCTTCACCGGGCCGAACGGGCGGGGCACGCCCGAGCTGTTCGGCGTGCAGGACCGGGTGGACATCGTCACGGGCACGCTCGGCAAGGCGCTGGGCGGCGCGAGCGGCGGGTACACGTCGGGGCGGGCGGAGATCGTGGAGATGCTGCGGCAGCGGTCGCGGCCGTACCTGTTCTCGAACTCGCTGGCCCCGTCGATCACGGCCGCCGCGATCGCCGCGCTGGACCTGCTCAGCACGTCCGGCGAGCTGCTGACCAGGCTGCGCGAGAACACCGCGCTGTTCCGGTCGCGGATGACCGAGGCGGGCTTCGACCTGCTGCCCGGCGAGCACCCGATCATCCCGGTGATGATCGGGGACGCGGCGGAGGCGGGCCGGATGGCCGACCTGCTGCTGGAGCGGGGCGTCTACGTGATCGGCTTCTCCTACCCGGTGGTGCCGCACGGCAAGGCCCGCATCCGCACGCAGATGTCGGCGGCCCACTCGACCGACGACGTGAACCGCGCGGTGGACGCGTTCGTCTCGGCGCGCGAGGCCATGTGACCGGGCGACGCGGCGCGTGACCTAGGGTTTCTTCGCGCCCCAGATGCCGGCGAACACCAGCAGGATCGCGGGCACGACGATCGACAGCAGCACGACGGTGCCGTTCACCTCGAACGAGCCGGCGCGCAGGCTGGGGACGAGGACGCCGAACACGACCAGGACGAGGAGGCCCAGGGCGGCGATCACCTTGCTCGGGAGGTGGTTCGCCTTGGGCCGGTTCGGTGCGCTCTCTGTGCTCATGTCCTCTTGGTACACCGGCTGACCAGGGCTCGCACGACCAGGTGCCACCGACGAGGATGGTCGCGTGATCGACCCACGACGGCTGCGGGTGCTGCGCGCGCTCGCCGACCACGGCACGGTGACGGCCGCCGCACAGGCGCTGCACCTCACGCCGTCGGCGGTGTCGCAGCAGCTCGCGGCCCTGGAGTCGGAGGTCGGGCACGACCTGCTGCGGCGGCGCGGGCGGCGGGTGTCGCTGACCCCGGCGGGCGAGCTGCTGGTGCGGCACGCCAACGCGGTCGCGGCCGAGCTGGAACGGGCGCAGGCGACGTTGGCGGCGTTCGACGCGGGCGAGACGGGTCGGGTCGAGGTGGGCAGCTTCGCGTCGGCGATCACGCAGGTGGTGGCGCCGGCGCTGGCCGCGCTGCGGGTACGCGCGCCGGGTGTGGCGCTGCGCGTGCGGGACGTGGAGGGGCACGCCAGCGTGCCGCTGCTGCTGGACGGGGAGATCGACCTCGCCATCACCGAGGAGTACCGGCCGCGCACCGGTGACCGGCGGTTGACCAGGTTCCCGCTCTACACCGAGCCGTTCGACGTGGTGCTGCCGCCCGCGCACCCGCTGTCCGGGTCCGCCGGGGTGGACCTGGCGGACCTGGCCGACGAGGACTGGGTCGTGACGCTGCCCGGCAACCCGGTGCGCGACGTGGTCGAGCTGGCCTGCGAGCAGGCGGGGTTCGCGCCGCGCATCGCGCACGCGTCCGACGACTTCTCGGCGATCGGCGCGCTGGTGCGGGCCGGTGCGGGGGTCGCCCTGGTGCCGCGCGGCGCGGTGCGGGGCGTGCCGGTGCGCGGCACGGCCCCGTTGCGGCGGGTGGTGGCGGCCGTGCGGGCGGGCAGCGAGGACCACCCGTTGATCAAGCTGGTCCGGGAGGCCCTGCGTCAGCCCGCCGGGACGTACTCCGACTCGTAGAGCCAGACGACGTCCTCGACGTGGATCGAGTCGTAGGTGTCGAAGTCGCCGTCCTCGTCCGGTTCGACCTGGAACGCCTGGTAGAAACCGTCCGGGAGGGAGCGGTCGCGGAGTTGGGACAGCGCCCACGGGCGCAGGCCCGAGGTCTCGCCGCCGGGCGCGGTCGCCACCGTCTCGCACCACGGCCAGGTCCCGCCGATGCCCCGCATTCGGCACAGCACGTACGTGTTCACAGCGATAAGCCTTACAAACGCAAGCTGAACGATCTAGTCGCTCGATGGGGTGGTCCTGGTCGGCTGGAAGACTGGCCGCGTGCCGGGAACCGATCCGTCCATGCTGAGCCCGACCGTCGGCCGCCGGTGGTTGGCCCAGGAGATCCGCCGCCTGCGCGAGGCGGCCGGGTTGAAGCAAGCCGACGTGGCGAGGCGGTTGCGCTGCAACCCGACCAAGATCACGCACCTGGAGAGCATGCGCACACCGGTCGGCGGGCCGGACCTGGAGGTGCTGCTCCCGTTCCTCGGGGTGCCGGCCGAACGGGTCGACTGGTACCTGCGGGTGTGCGACATCTCGCGGGAGAAGGGCTGGTGGGACGGCGACCGGTCCATCCCGGGCTGGTTCTCGCTGTACGTGGGGCTGGAGGCGGGGGCGAGCGAGATCCGCTCCTGGGAGACGGGCTTCATCTACGGCCTGTTCCAGACCCGGCCCTACGCCCGGCGGCTGCTCGAAGACCCCGACGCGGTCGACGCCCGCATCCGCCGCCAGGAGGCGCTGCACCGGGAGGACCCGCTGGTCGTCCACGCGATCATCGACGAGGCGGTCCTGCTCCGGCGCATGGGCGACGACCAGGTCATGGCCGGGCAGTTGGACCACTTGGTCGCGCTCGGCGAGCTGCCCAACATCACCATCCAGGTGATGCCCTTCGACGCCGGCGCGCACCGGGGGCACCTGGGCTCGTACCACTGGCTCGGTTTTCCGCAGCCGGATGACCCCGGAGCCGTCTACCTGGAGAATCAGCTGGGAGGGTGGTTCCTGGAGAGGGCCGCGGAGTTGGCGGTCTTCCAGGACGATTTCGCCGGTTTGGCCACCCGTGCGCTCTCGGCGGAGGACAGTGCCGCCCTGATCGCCCGTCGAGCGGAGGAAGCGCGATGACCTGGCGCAAGAGCAGCTACAGCGGTCCCAATGGGGGCAACTGCGTCGAAGTCGCGCACACCGGCACCTCGACCGGCGTGCGCGACTCGAAGAACCCGGGGGGCGGCGTGCTGGTGTTCGGCACCGGCGCCTGGACCCGTTTCCTAGTGGGGCGCGCGGGCGGCGAGCTTCGCTGAGGCCGGGTCCGCCGCGGCCAGGGCGCCGCGGGCCGCGAGCTGGCACAGGTCGAAGCTGGTGGTCGCCAGCTTCGCGCCCACCCCGGCGAGCGCGGTGTGGTTCATCGACAGGCTGGTCACGCCCAGGCCCGTCAGGACGCACGCCAGCAGCGGGTCCGCCGCCGCCTCGCCGCAGACGCCCACCGGCTTGCCGAGCGCGGTGCCCGCGTCGCCGACGAGCTTGACCAGGCGCAGCAGCGCGGGCTGCCACGGGTCGTTCAGCGCCGCCACCGCGCCGACCTGGCGGTCGGCCGCGAACACGTACTGGGCGAGGTCGTTGGTGCCGATCGAGACGAAGTCGACCACGGCCAGGATCTCCCGGGCGACCAGCGCGGCGGCCGGGACCTCGATCATCACGCCCGCACGCCGGATGCCGGCGGCGCGGGCGCGTTCGACGAACCACGCCGCCTCGGCGGCGGTCGCGACCATCGGGGCCATCACGGACACGTCGGCGCCGGTGTCGGCGGCGGCCAGGGCGATGGCGTCGAGCTGGCGCGCGAGCACGTCCGGGCGGTCGAGCGCGACGCGCAGGCCGCGCACGCCCAGCGCCGGGTTGGGCTCGGGGTCGGGGGCGAGGAACGCGAGGGGCTTGTCCGCGCCCGCGTCCAGGGTCCGCACGACGACGGGCTTGCCGTCGAACGGCGCGAGCACCGCCGCGTACGCCTCGCGCTGCTCCTCGACGGACGGCTCGGTGCCGGCCGACAGGAAGCAGAACTCGGTGCGGAACAGGCCGACGCCCTCCGCGCCGGCCTCGGCGGCGGCGACCGCGTCGGCGGGCGAGCCGACGTTGCCGAGGACCTTGACCCGGTGGCCGTCGCGCAGGACGCCGACGCCGTTCCACTCGGCCCGGCCCTGGACGTGGGCGGCGCGGACCGTGCCGTCGGACAGCTGCACGACGCCCGTGTCGCCGTCCACGAGCAGCGAGCCGGCCTCCAGGTCGAGCACGCCGCGGCACGCGACGACGGCCGGGATGCCGAGCGAGCGGGCCAGGATGGCGGTGTGCGAGGTGGGGCCGCCCTCCTCGGTGACCAGGGCGAGCACCTTCGACGGGTCGAGGCCGGCGGTGTCGGCGGGGGCGAGGTCGCGGGCCACCAGGACGGACGGCGAGGCAAGGTCGGGCACGCCGGGCGCGGGCACGCCGAGCAGTTCGGCGACCAGGCGGTCGCGGACGTCGCGCACGTCGCGGGCGCGTTCGGCCATGTACCCGCCGGCGGCTTCGAGGGCGGCGATGAACCCGGCGGCGGCCTGGTGCACGGCGCGGGCGGCGGGCACGTCCTCGCCGGTCACGACCTTCTCGGCCTGGGCGAGCAGGGCGGGGTCGGCGGCCATCGCGGCGGTGGTCTCCAGCACGGCCTTCGCGTCGCCGGTCGCGGTGGCGGCCCTCTCCTCCAGCCGGGCGACCACGCGGTCGGCGGCGGGCCGGATGCGGGCGGCCTCGGCCGCCGGGTCGGTGGGCGCGGGTCCGGCGGGCGGTTCGCCGAGCGGCTCGGCCACCCGCACCACGGGGCCGGAGGCCCGTCCGGAACTGACCCCGACACCGTGCAGGCGCGCGCTCGACATGGTCTAGACCATACCCTTCGGGTTGACGGGACGTAAGGACGAGCCAACGCGACGCGACGGCCGGCCGCTACCCGAACCGCCGCCGTTTACCCGGTGTTGACAGCTACGGGCGGGTTCGCGGGAGAACGGCCTTGCGGAAGAACAGGTACGCCTGCGGCCCGCCCTCCGAGGGGGCGGGTTCGCGCACCAGCCGGGCGTGCTCGTGCAGGCCGACGCCCGCCGCCAGCGCGACGACGTCGTCCGGCCGCTGCCAGTAGACCCGGAGGTCCAGGCCGTCGTGGCCGTAGCCGCTGGTCAGGTGGCGGAGCCGGTCGCCCGCCTTGAACGCCACCAGCAGGTGGCCGCCGGGCGCGAGCACGCGGGCGAACTCGGCGAACACCACCGGCAGCACCTCCGGCGGCGTGTGCACGATCGAGTACCAGGACACGACCCCGGCCAGGCCGTCGTCGGGCAGGTCGAGCGCGGTCATCGTGCCCACGCCGAACCGCAGGTCGGGGTGCTCCCGCCGGGCCACCTCGACCATGCCGGGCGACAGGTCGACCCCGAACGCCGACAGGCCCAGCCCGGTCAGGTGCGCGGTGACGTGCCCCGGCCCGCACCCCAGGTCGGCCACCTCGCCGGGCGGCACGACCTCGGCGAACGCGCCCAGCACCGCCCGGTCGAACGGCATGGTGGCCAGCGCGCCGCCGACCAGCTCGTGGTAGTCCTCGGCCACCACGTCGTACGAGGAGCGCGTCGAGGCCAGGTAGGCGGAGGTCGGGGTGGGGTTCACCCGGCGAACCGTATCGGGGACCGCTCCAGCCGCTGCCGCGACCACCGCACCGCCGGACCGGCCTGCGCCGCCTGGAACGCCCGCAGCGCCGGCAGGCCGGGCAGCGGCGGGAGGAGGGCGCTGTGCGCGAAGAACCCGGCGACGGCCGTGACCACCGCCGTCACCGCGTCCGGGTCGGCGTCGCGGGACAGCGGCGACGACGCCCACGCGTCCCACGGCTCGGGCCCGCCCTGGAGGGCGACGCTCGGCAGCAGCAGCACGAGGTCGACCCAGGGCGCGCCGCGCGCGGCGTGCGGCCAGTCGACGAACACCACGCCGTCGCCGGTGAGCAGCGCGTTGTCGGCCCGCAGGTCGCCGTGCACCAGGGAGTCGCCCTCGGCGGCCTCGGCCCAGCCCGACTCCCACGAGGCGAGCAGGTCGAGCCGCCCGGCCGCCCACTCGTCCACGCCCGGCAGCGGCGAGCCCGCCAACCGCCGCCACCCGGAGAGCACCGAGGACGTCGCCCCGACCGCCGGGAACCCGTCCGGCGCGGCGACCCGCGACAGCCCCACCACGGCCGCGTGCACCCGGTCCCACTCGTCGGCCCGCCACGGCACCGCGGGCGTGCGGCCGGGCACGTCCTCGAAGACCAGCGCCACCCAGTCGCCGTCGTCGTACGACCACAGCAGCTCCGGCCCCGGTACCAGCGGCGCGACCAGCGCCTCCCGGCGGTGCAGGGTGGGGCTGACCGGGTTGGGCGCGGCCCCCACCGCCTTCGCGAACACCCGCCGCCCGTCGGTCAGCTCCAACCGCGCCGCCACCCCGGGCGAGAACCCGCCCACCTGGCCGACCGCCCGCACGACGCGCGCCCCGATCCCGTCCTCGACCGCCGCCCGCACCGCCGCGGGCAGGTCCCCCCACGCCGGCCTGTTCCCACCGATCCCGTCCACGGCACCAGGGTCGCGGGGGACCCGGCGGTCGTCACCGGGTTTTCCACCGCCCGCCCGCGCCGGGCCCGTCGTCGGTCGGTGACCTGCGACGGGCCCGGCAGCGGATCAGCTCGCGCCGCGGGGACGCGGCGTTCGAACCGCCAAGGGCTTCTTGATGAAGAGCGAGCGGTAGCCGATGGCGACCTTCCCCTCGTCGCGGAGCCGGTTGAGGACCTTGGCCACGGAAGGCGCCGAGGCGCCGATCGCGGCGGCGAGGTCCGCCTGGGCGAGCCCGAGGTCGAGGTGGACCTCGTCGGACGCGGAACGGGTGCCGTACAGCCTGCTGTACCGCTCCAGGAACGCGATCAGCCGGTCCTCGACCGGCATCGGCGCGTACGCGAGCGAGCGGTCGCGCAGCTGCAGCTCGCGCGCCAGGACCGCGGCCAGGACGTTCGCCGCGGCGGAACGCTCCTCGAAGAAGCTCTTGAACGCCTGTCGCGGTATCGCCAGGGCGGTTGTCGCCTTGGTGGCGATGTAGGTGACGTGCCCCGGAGCGTTCAGCACCGCGTCCGCGGTGCCGGGGGCATCACCCGACAGGAAAAGGTTCAACAACATGGGCGGACTGTCCGGTTGCGCGGTGCGGCACCCTTTCACCACCCCTCCCAGGAGCAGGAACACGGGTGGCCGGCGACTGCCCTGCTCGGAGAGGATGGCCCCCGCCGGGTAGGAGAGCACCCGCCCGAGCGCGAACAACTGGGTGCGCACCTGTTCGGGCAGCCGGTCGGCCATGCTGCCGCGACGCCACCGCTCTCCCGCATTGGCGGGGGCCTGCGCCGTGGGCATCATGCGAGCACCTTTGCCAGGACCGCGAGAATGGTCGGCAAACCGCTGACGAGCACGCCCACGGCGATCAAGGTCCGAGTCATCGCGCTCGGGACCCTGCGGGCCAGTATCCACACCACTGAAGTGGTGAACACCAGATATGCGATGATCACCACCGCATAAACGATCAACGCTGTGTCACTGATGGGTACGAGTGCCCCTCCGTCCCTCTTTGCCGAGTCCGGGGTCTCCGTCCGCTGGTCGATCGCGCCTGGTAGTTGGCGCCAACACGAGCGAACCTGTTGAGCCTATTCGCGTGAAGCCCGCGCAAGGAAGAGGTGAACCGACAGTGACGCCACGGGAAGCGCATAAGAGTCGTCGGGCAGGCAAACATCGTTACAGAACGTAGCCCGTTCGGATGTCGTCAGCTTCGACTTGCATCAGAGCGAAAGATGTGCGTGGGGGACAGGAATTCATGGCAACCGCTGCCAATGTCATCAAAATACGTAAACCAGGACGCCCATATGGGGGAGGCTTCGCTCGGCGACTCCATACGCCTCTTTGCCGAGTCCGGGGTCGCCGCAGGTAGAAGTGGTGGTGGGTGCGGAGTTGGTAGCCCGGACCCACCACCACCCGCCGAACTGCGGTCGTCATTGCTTAGCGAAGCAAAGCTCGCGACTGAGGGTGACGCACGGATTGCCGTGACGTGACACAAACCACTTTACGGCTTTGGGCTGTTCAGCAAAGCGGACCAGCCGTGGAAGCGCTCTACCAGCGCATGGCGGTCGTCAGCCCAGCCGCTCGACGGCCTCGCGGGTCGGGTACGACGGTTGCGCGCCCGCCGACGTGACCGAGAGCGCGGCCACCCGCGCGGCGAACGCGGCGGCCTCCACCAGCGGCGCGCCGGCGGCCAGGTCGGCGGCCAGCGCGCCCGCGAACGCGTCGCCCGCGCCCGTCGTGTCGACCGGCGTCACGGGTGGGGCGGGGACCTCGACCACGCCGTCCCGCGTCACGACCGCCGCGCCGCGCGCGCCGAGGGTGACGACGGCGGACCTGGGGCCCAGGTCGAGCAGGGCCTCGTGGGTCGGGGCCAGGGAGGCGGCCTCGTGCTCGTTGACGACCAGCGGGTCGAGCAGGGCCAGGACGTCCGGCGGGACGGGCACCACGGGGGAGAGGTTGAGCAGCGGCCTCGCCCCGCGTGAGGCCGCTGCCCGCACCGCGTGCGCCACCACGGGCACCGGCACCTCCAGCGAGCAGGCGAGGACCGTGACGCCGTCCCAGGTCAGGGCGTCGACGTCGGTGTCGGACACGTCCGAGTTGGCCCCCGGCGCGACGACGATCGAGTTCTCGCCGTCCGGCGTCACGGTGATGTACGCGATGCCGGTGGGACGTGCGGACGTGCGGAGGTGCCCGGTTCGCACCCCCGAGGAGGCGAGCGACCCGCGCAGCAGCTCCCCGTACTGGTCCGCGCCGACGGCCCCGGCGAACGACACGTCCGCGCCGAGGCGGGCGGCGGCGACGGCGGTGTTCGCGCCCTTGCCGCCGGGCAGCACGGCGGTGTCGCCGCCCAGGACCGTTTCACCGGCGGCCGGGCGGCGCGGGACCTGGACCACGAGGTCGGCGTTCGCCGAACCGAGCACGAGGACAGTCACGCCGAGCACCCTCTCACCCCCGGGACCCGGCGGCGTGACCACTTCGGTACGCGGGTTCGAGCACTTGAGTAGAGGTACGGATGTCGGGTGCGCCCGGTCCGGGCGAGTCTGGTCACATGACCGGGACTGGGCAGGAACCCCTGATGCGGCTGGCGGACGAACTCGCGCACCTCGGTCGCCGCCTCGAAGCGGTGGGCGAGGAGCTGCACCGGGTGGGTGACGGCCGGGCGGTGGCCACCCTCGCGCCGCCCGCACCGGCCGCGTCGCCCGCAGCGTCCGCACCGTCCGCGTCGCCAGTGCCGCCCGCGCGGACGGCAGCCCGGACGACGGCAGCCCCGGCGGCCGCAGAGGCTGCCGTCGAGACGACCGCGGAGTCGGCCGCTAAGTCGGCCGTCGAGGCGGCTGCGGCGTCGGAAGCGCCCGGCGAGCCCGACGCGCCGGAGAAGCCCGCCGCAGCCGCCGCCCCCTCCCCGCAGGCCGGCCCACCGCAGACCAACGCGCCGCAGGCCAACGCGCCACGGACCAACGCGCCGCAGGCCGGCGGACCGTGGTGGAGCGGGCCGCCGGTCCCGCCGCAGGTGCGGGCCGTGCCGCCGATGCCCCACCCCGCGCCCATGCCCCACCCGGGCCAAGGCCAAAGCCAGGGCTGGGGTCCGCCGCCGCCCCGGTGGAACCCGCCGCAGTGGACCCCGCCACCCCCGCGCCGCTCGCTGTTCGACCGGCTCGGCCAGGACGGCGCGGGCAGCAGGCTGCTCGCCTGGGTCGGCGGCGCGGTCACGCTGCTCGGCGTCGTGATGCTGCTGGTGCTCGCCGTCCAGCGCGGCTACCTGGGACCGCTGCCCCGCGTCCTCGGCGGGGCAGCGCTCGGCGCGGCGCTGGTCGGCGCCGGCCTGTGGCTGCACCGCACGCCGGCGGGACGGACCGGCGCGTTCGCCCTGGCCGCCACCGGTATCGCGGTGCTCTACCTGGACGTCGTCGCGGCCACCTCGATCTACGCCTACCTGCCGGAGGGCGGCGGGCTGGTGGCCGGGCTGGTCATCGCGGGCGGCGGGCTCCTGCTGGCGCTGAGGTGGGACTCGTCGGTCCTGGCGATCGGCGTGGTGGCGGCGTGCGCCGCGTGCGCGCCGGTCCTCACGGCGGGCTTCACGCCGCTGCTCGTCGGGTTCCTGCTGGTGCTGAAGGCCGCCGCGACGCCCGTGCACCTGCGGCGCGACTGGCCGTGGCTCGCGGTCACCGCCGGTGTGCCGCCGCTGCTCGCGACGCTCCTGGCCGTGGGCCGGGTGGGTGACCAGCGGGTGCTGGCGGCGATCGCCCTGCTGACCGCCGTGGTCGGGGTGGCGGGCGCGGTGCTGACCGCGCGGGTCCGGCCCGGCGACGTGACCGCGCTCGGCCTGGCGGTCGGCTCGCCGGTCCCGGCACTGGTCACGACGGCGGTCCTCGACCGGTACCTCGGCGCGGCGGTCGCGGGCGCGGTGGCGCTGGTGATGCTCGGCCTGTGGGCGGGCGGCCGGGGGCACCTGCCGCGCGCCTTCGCGGCGGGTGTCGGCGCGGTCGGCGTGTTCGCCGCGTTCCAGGCGACGGCCGTGGCGCTGGACGGCAGCACGCGCGCCGCCGCCGTGCTGGCCGAGGCGCTGGTGCTGGCGGTCCTGGCCAGGCTCGTCGCCTCGCGCGGCCCGCTGGTCGGGTCCGCGGCGTTCGCCGCCGTCGGGACCCTGCTCGCGCTGGCGCACGCCGTGCCGCCGGACCTGCTGCTCGACGCGCCCCGCCGGGCGGTGACGGTCGGGTTCCTGGTGTCCGGCGCGCTGACCGCGCTGGTGCTCGGCGCGGTGGCGGTCGTGCTGCCGTGGGTCGCGTCGACCCTCGGCGCGCTCGGCAGGCAGCCGCTCCCGTGGGTCGTCGCCGGCGTGGTGCTGCTGTACGCGGCGGCGGGCGCGGTGCTGTGCGGCGCGCTGCTGGTGTCACAGGACGTCACCGGGTTCGTGTTCGGCCACTCGATCGTGACCGTGTCGTGGACGGTCGCCGCCCTGGTCCTGCTGGTCCGGGGCATCGACCGCCGGGCGCTGCGGGTGGCCGGGTTGGTGCTGGTCGGGGCCGCGGTGGCGAAGCTGCTGCTGTTCGACCTGGCCGCGCTGGACGGCATCGCGCGGGTGCTGGCGTTCATCGGGGCGGGCCTCGTCCTCCTGACGGCGGGCACGCGTTACGCCAAGCTGGTGGCAACGCGACGAATTTCGGCTGATTCGTAGCTCTCGGGAGCCAAAACGCCCCGCGCTGCGTCAACCTGGTGGTAGTTCTACGTCGTCGGGGTTGGGCCACCGGTGCGAGAGCACCGGCTGGAGCCCGGCGTCGGTCGTTTCGCCCCCCGAGCGACCGGCGCCGGGCGCCCCCGGTTCGCACACCGACGATCACCCGGTCCGGCAAGAATGCCACCCGTCCGTAGCACCGAGGTGGATCTCGACCGAGTCCGGGTGTTCCCCTCGCAGCATGTGGGGACGACGCACCGCCGCCGCCGCGGGGACCACCGCCCTGCTCCTCGCCGCCGCGCTCTCCGCCACCGGCCGCCCCGTCTCCCCGGTCGCCACGACGGCGGACGCACCCGCGCCCAGGGCGTACTTCGTGGCGCACGGGGGCGCGCTCCAGGTCCTCGACACCGGGGACGGCGCGGTGGTGGCCCGCGCGCGGACCGGGTCGTGGGCGACGGGCGCCGCGGTCGACCCGGACGGGCGGCGCGCGTACGTGGTCAACGGGTGGGCGGGCGTCGTGACCGCCGTGGACCCGGCCGGCGGCAGGGTGACCGGCCGCATCGACGCGGGCGCGCAGCTCGCCGAGGCGGTGGCCCACCCGGGCGGCGGGCGGCTCTACGTGACCGGCGGCGACTCGGTCGCGGTGATCGACACCGAGAGGTTCCGGCTGGTCGCCGCGATCCCCGTGGGCGGCCGGCCGCAGGGCATCGCGATCAGCCCCGACGGCGCGCGGCTCTACGTGGCCAACGCCCAGGACGGCACCGTGGTGGTGCTCGACACGGGGGCCGCGAGCACGGTGGCGACGATCCCCGTGGGCGGCCTGCCGCAGCACGTGACGGTCAGCCCGGACGGCTCCGCGGTCTACGTCAGCTCGCTGGACGTGGGGGAGCGCACCGGCACGGTGTCCGAGCTGGACCCGGTCGACCACCGCGTCCGCTGGACCACGCCGGTCGGCGAGGGCGCGGGCAGCGTCGCGGTCACCCCGGACGGGCGGCGGGTCTACGTGGCGCTCGACCGGGGCGTGGCGGTGGTGGACGCGGGCACGCGCGCCACCCGGACGCTGCCGTTCACCGCCGGGACGCTGGCCGTCGCGCCCGGCGACGCGCGCGTGTTCCTGGCCACCGGCGACACCGCCACCGTGCTGGACGGCGCGGACGGCCGGGTGCTGGCGACCTACCCGCTCGGCGGGCTGGACGACGACGGCCGCGACTCCGAGGTCGCGGCCATCGCCTTCGAGCGGCCGGACCGGGGCTAGGCGGGTTGCGGCACCTTCTCGTCCTCCACCGGGACCTCGTCGTGCAGCGCCACGCGCCGCTGGACGCGCCGCAGCGGGCCGGGCGCCCACCACGCGGCGTCGCCGAGCAGCCTCATCACGGCGGGCACGAGCAGCATCCGCACCACGGTGGCGTCGAGGGCCAGCGCGAGGATCATGCCGACGCCGACGAACCGCATCATCGTGATCTGGGAGAACGCGAACGCGCCGGTCACCACGATCAGCAGCAGCGCCGCCGCGGTGATCACCCGGCCGGTCTTGGCCAGGCCCGCCGTCACCGCCTCCTCGGTCGACGCGCCACGTCCGCGCGCCTCGACCATGCGGGACAGCAGGAACACCTCGTAGTCGGTGGACAGGCCGAACACCACGGCCGCCATCAGCACGACGATGCCGGACTCCAGCGGCGCGGGCGTGACGTTGAGCAGCGACGCGCCGTGGCCCTCCTGGAACACCCACACGAGCACGCCGAACGTGGCGGACAGGCTGAGCGCGCTCATCACCACGGCCTTGATCGGCAGCAGCACCGAGCCGAACGCGAGGAACATCAGCACGAACGTGGCGCCGGCCAGGAGGAGGACCATCCACGGCAGCTTCTCGGCGATGGCGTCGAGGCTGTCGGACACCACGGCCGTGCTGCCGCCGACGAGCACCTCGTCGCCGGGGCCGTCGAGGGCGCGCACGTCCCGCAGCGCCTGCTTGGACGCGTCGCCCAGCGCGTCCTGGTCGAGGCCCGCGGTGGCCGACCACACGCCCCCGACCGGTTCCGCGGCGACCCGCGCCTCGCCGACGCCGGGCACCGCGCCGACCCGGCCGAGGAACTCCTGCACCTCGGCGGGCCGGGGGTCACCGGTGATGACGATCCTGAAGCCGGAGTTGGACAGCTCGGCGAAGTCGTCATTGATGGTCTCGGCGGCGACCCGCACCTCGTTGCCCTCGGGCAGCACCTTCTCGGTGACCTCGCCGAACTTCACGCCGAGGAACGGCGCGCCGAGCCCGAGCAGCAGCAGCACGATGGGCAGCGCGACCAGCACCGGGCGCTTCATGACCCGGCCGGCGAGCCGGCGCCAGCCCGCCTCGGACGGGGCCTTGTCCTTGCGCCACGGCACGGCGAGCTTGTCGACGCGGTGGCCGAGGACGCCCAGCAGCGCGGGCAGCAGGGTCAGCGACACCAGCGCGGCGATGGCGACCGCCGCCATGCCGCCGTAGCTGAGGGACTTCAGGAAGCCCTGCGGGAACAGCAGGAGGCCGGCCAGCGCGATGACCAGCAGGGTCGCCGAGAACACCACGGTGCGGCCGGCGGACATGACGGTGCGGCGGACGGCGTCGGGCACCTCGCGGCCCGCGGCCAGCTCCTCGCGGAACCGGCCGACCATGAACAGGCCGTAGTCGATCGCCATGCCGAGGCCGAGCAGGCTGGCCACGTTGACCGCGAACGAGTTCACGTCCGCGCCGTAGGAGACGGCGTGCAGCACGCCGAGGGAGCCCAGGATCGAGAGGCCGCCGACGAGCACCGGCAGCGACGCGGCGACCAGGCCGCCGAAGATGACGACCAGCAGGAGCAGCACGATCGGCAGCGACACGGCCTCGGCCTTGGTGAGGTCGGAGGCGGACATGTCGCTGATGGCCTTCTGCGTCGGCACGAAGCCGCCGACGAGCGGGTCCAGGCCGCCGACCGCCAGCCGGTCGGCGATCTGCTCGTACTGCTTGATCTGCGTGTTCGAGTCGCCGGAGGCGAGCGTGATCACGACGAGCGACTTGTCGCCCGACGGCGACGGCACCGGCGGCAGGACGGTCTGCACGGCGTCGCGCGGCAGGTCGGCGAGCTGCTCGGAGACCTGCTGGAGCTTCGCCGGGTCGGTCGTGCCGTAGACGGCGAGGACGTCACCGCCCTGGCGGCCGAACGCCTCCTGGGCGACCTCGGTGGCGCGGGCGGCCTCGCTGTCGGGCGCCTCGTAGCCGCCCTGGCTCAGCTTGTCGAACACGCCGAGGCCCCAGACGCCGCCCGCCACCGCCAGGACGACGGTCGCGATCAGCACCACCCAGCGGCGTCGGTGGGCCAACGCCCCCCACTTCGCGAACACGTGTCCTCCCAGGTTGATGGGCTACCGTTGCGCGGATGGCGGCATCTCGGTAAACACCGTTCACCAAACCAGTTCGGAAGTTATACCCGGACGAGCACCGCTACAACCTGATTGGGTGACATATGACCGAGGCCACGCGACGGGAACGGATGCGTGCCGACACCGAGCGCGAGATCCGACGCCAGGCGCGGGCCCTGCTCGTGGAACAGGGACGCGACGCCGTCACGCTGCGCGCCATCGCGCGGGAGGTCGGCATCACCGCGCCGGCCCTCTACCGCTACTACGACTCGCGCGAGGACCTGCTCCGCAGGCTCGCCGAGGACATCTGCACCGACCTCGCCGCCGAGCTGGACCGCGGCCTGGCCGGCGTCGACGAGCACGACGTCGCGGCGCAGGTCTTCGCGGTGTGCCGGGGGTTCCGGCGGTGGGCCCTGGCGCACCCGCAGGAGTTCACCCTCGTCTTCGCCTCCACCGAGGACCACCTGGCGCGGTGCGGCCCGGACGCGGGCGCGGGCGTGGTCGGCGACCAGTTCGGCCGGGTGTTCCTCCGGGTCGCCGGGCGGCTGATCGTCGCGCACCCGATGCCCGAGGGCACCGACGAGGACGTGCCCGCCGAGCTGCACGCCGACCTCGCCGCGTTCCGGCAGGTGCTGCTGACCGCGGTGAACTCCCGGGCCGCCGACCCCGGTGCCGCCGACTCCGGGGCTGCGGGCCCCGGGGACGGGGGAGGGCCGGCGGTGGACGAGACCGTGCTGACGCTCGGCGCGGTGCACCACATCACCCAGTGCTGGGTCCGCATCTACGGGCACGTGGCGCTGGAGGTGTTCGGCCGGTTCCCGTTCGCGGTGTCCAACCCGGAACCGCTGTTCGACTCGATGCTGCGCCGGATGCTGGCCGAGACGGGTTTCGCTCCGCAACCGTGAGCTGCGACTTCCGGTGAGACCCGCTGGGCCGTTCGAGGGCTTTTCGCGGTTCGGGCGCATCCGGACCGCACTCGTCGGGGTTGCATGGTGCGGGGACCGCACGGGGGTCGACTGAGGCGGGGGCGGTGGCGAAGAAGGATTCGGGTGGCGGCGGCGTGGCGCTCGTGGCCGCGGTGCTCGTCGTGCTCGCGGGAGCGGGCGGCGCGGGCGGCGCGGCGCTGAACTCCGGCGCGAGCGGTGGCGGCGGCGCGGCGCCCGTCGAGAGCATCGGCGTGCGCAAGTGGGACGCCAAGCGCAGCGCGCGCGGCGGCGACACCGAGGGCGCGGTCGCCAACCTCGGCGTGCGGATCACCAAGCAGGCCGTCAAGCAGGAGCTGGACTGCGGCGCCAACTCGTTCGGCCAGGTCCAGCAGTTCTTCGCGAGCACCCCGTGCACCGCGCTGGACCGGCTGCTGCTCGCCGTCGTGGACAACACCGGCGGCGCGGCCGTCGTCTCGGTCGCCTGGGTGACCTTCCCCGGCCGCAGGCAGGCCCGGCAGTTCGAGGACGTCGTCGACGTGCACGGCTCGGGCGACGTGCGACCGCTCAGCCCGACCGTCCTCGGCATGGCCGACATCCCGTTCACCGCCGCGCACTACTGGTCGGAGACCAGGGACACGACCATCACGATCGCCGAGTCCGAACCCGCGGGCGGCACCCCCGACCCCGAGCTGCTCGACGCGCTCGCCGAGGTCGCCGCCCAGCTCCCACGCCCGTAACAGCGGCTCCCGCGCCGGTAAAAGCCCAGTTCAGCGCATTATTGCGGGACGCGGCTGCGCCGTTCGGGCGGTACCCGCCGCAGTGCCGTCGCGGTGCGCGCCGGACGCGGTTGCATGTCCCCCTCATCGCCGGACGAGGGGGACGACGTGGCGGATCGGCGGATCGGCGGCAAGGGCGGCGGATCGGACAAGGGGAAGAAGAAGAGCGGTGGCGGCGCGGTGCTCGCGGCGGCCGTGGTCGGCATCGCCGCGGCGGGCGTCGGCGGCGGGGCCACGCTGTCCGCGGGGCCGCAGGCGGGCACCTCGTCGCCCGGCCTGAACGCCCGCAAGGCCGAGAGCAGGAAGTCGGCCCGCGACGGCGACCTGGACGGCGCGCTGAACCGCCTGGGCGCGCGACTGCGGCGCGACCCGGTGCGGCAGCCCGCCGCCGAGTGCCTGACCCACTCGTTCGGGCAGGTCCGGCAGTTCTTCGCCACCACCCCGTGCCGCGCGCTCGACCGGGCGATCTTCGCCGCCGACCTGGACACCGGCGGCGTGGTCGTCGTGTCGGTGGCCTGGGTGGCGTTCGCCGACCGCACCGCGACGACCCGCTTCGAACGGCTCGTCGACGTCCACGGCACCGGCGACGTCCGCCCGCTGGGCAGCACCCTGCTGGGCCTGGCCGACATCCGCTTCACCGCCGCCCACTACTGGTCGGAGCGCCGCGGCGACACCGTCGCCGTGGCCGAGTCCGAACCCGCGGGAGGGGCGGTCGACCCCGCTCTGCTCGACGCGCTCGCCGAGGTCGCCGCCCACCTCCCGCCCCCGTGAGGGCGACTACAGCACCACGTTGACCAGCCGGCCCGGGACGACGATGACCTTGCGCGGCTCCTTGCCGCCCACCAGTTCGGCCACCTTCTCCTCGGCCAGGGCCGCCGCCTTCACCTCGTCCTGGGACGCCGACGCGGCGACGACGACGCGCGCCCGCACCTTGCCGTTGACCTGGATCGGGTACTCGACGGTGTCCTCCACCAGGTACTTCTCGTCGGCCTTCGGGAACGGGCCGTGCGCCAGCGACGCGGTGTTGCCCAGCTTCGCCCACAGCTCCTCGGCGACGTGCGGGCTCAGCGGGGCCAGCATCAGCACCAGGGGCTCGGCCAGGGCGCGCGGGGCGCCGCCCGGGAAGTGCTTGGTGACGTGGTTGTTCAGCTCGATCAGCTTCGCGCCCGCCGTGTTGTAGCGCAGGTTCGCGTAGTCGTCGTGCACGCCCGCGATGGTCTTGTGCAGCAGCCGCAGGGCCTCCTCGCCCGGCTCCTCCGAGGTCACCCGCAGCTCGCCGGTGGTCTCGTCGACCAGGTTGCGCCACAGCCGCTGCAGGAACCGCTGCGCGCCGACGACGTCCTTCGTCGCCCACGGCCGCGACACGTCCATCGGGCCCATCGACATCTCGTACAGCCGGAACGTGTCCGCGCCGTACTTCGCGCACATCTCGTCGGGCGTGACGACGTTCTTCAGGCTCTTGCCCATCTTGCCGTACTCGCGCCGCACCTCCTCGCCCTCGAAGAAGTACTTGCCGTCGCGCTCCTCCACCTGCTCGGCGGGCACGTACGTGCCCCGCGCGTCGGTGTAGGCGTACGCCTCGACGTAGCCCTGGTTGAACAGCCGCCGGTACGGCTCGTCGCCCGTCACGTGGCCCAGGTCGAACAGCACCTTCTGCCAGAACCGCGAGTACAGCAGGTGCAGCACGGCGTGCTCGACGCCGCCGATGTACAGGTCGACGCCGCCCGGGTCGGTCGCGCCGTGCTCGGCCGTGCGCGGGCCCAGCCAGTAGCGCTCGTTCTCGGGGTCGACGAACCGCTCGGTCTCGGTCGGGTCCACGTACCGCAGCTGGTACCAGCACGAACCGGCCCAGTTGGGCATGGTGTTGGTCTCGCGCCGGTACCTCTTCGGGCCGTCGCCCAGGTCCAGCTCGACGGTCACCCAGTCCTCGGCGCGCGACAGCGGCGGCGACGGCTCGGAGTTCGCGTCGTCGGCGTCGAAGGTGCGCGGCGAGTAGTCGTCCACCTCGGGCAGCTCGATCGGCAGCATCGACTCGGGCACCGCGACGGGCGTGCCGTCCTCGTCGTAGACGATCGGGAACGGCTCGCCCCAGTACCGCTGCCGGGAGAACAGCCAGTCGCGCAGCTTGAACTGCACGGTGCCCTCGCCGCGGCCGTTGTCCTCCAGCCAGGCGATGACCTTCTTCTTCGCCTCGGCGACGTCCAGCCCGTCCAGGCTCAGGCTGCTCTCGTGGCTGGAGTTGATCGCCGGCCCGGTGCCCGTGTACGCCTCGCCGTCGAAGCCCTCGGCCGGCTGCACGGTGCGGATGATCGGCAGGTCGAACTTCGTCGCGAAGTCCCAGTCGCGCTGGTCCTGGCCGGGCACGGCCATGATCGCGCCGGTGCCGTAGCCCATCAGCACGTAGTCGGCGACGTAGACCGGGACCTGCGCGCCGTTGACCGGGTTGGTCGCGTGGGCGCCGGTGAAGACGCCGGTCTTGTCCTTGTTCTCCTGCCGGTCCAGGTCGGACTTGCGCGCCACCTCGCGCCGGTAGGCGGCGATGTCGTCCGCCCGCTCGGGCGCGGTGATCACGTCGACCAGCGGGTGCTCGGGCGCCAGCACCACGTAGGTGGCGCCGAACAGCGTGTCCGGGCGGGTGGTGAACACCTCGATGTCGGCGGTGTCGCCCACCGCGAACCGGACCCGCGCGCCGTTCGAGCGGCCGATCCAGTTGCGCTGCATCGACTTGACCTTCTCCGGCCAGTCCAGCCGGTCCAGGTCGTCGACCAGGCGGTCGGAGTAGGCCGTGATCCGCATCATCCACTGGCGCAGGGAGCGGCGGAACACCGGGAAGTTGCCGCGCTCGCTGCGGCCGTCCGAGGTGACCTCCTCGTTGGCCAGCACGGTGCCCAGGCCGGGGCACCAGTTCACCGGCGCCTCGGACAGGTAGGCCAGGCGGTACTGCCCCAGCAGCTTCTCCCGCTCGGCGCCGGTCATCGCCGCCCACGGCTCGTCGGGGGTGGCGCGCTCGCCCGACTCGAACTCGGCGACCAGGTCGGCGATCGGGCGCGCCTTGGCGACCCGCGTGTCGTACCAGGAGTTGAAGACCTGCAGGAAGATCCACTGGGTCCACTTGTAGTAGCCCGGGTCGATCGTGGAGATCCGGCGGCGCTCGTCGTGGCCCAGGCCCAGCCTGCGGATCTGCCGCAGGTAGGTCTGGATGTTGTCCTCGGTGGTCTTGCGCGGGTGCTGGCCGGTCTGCACGGCGTACTGCTCGGCGGGCAGGCCGAACGCGTCGAAGCCCATCGTGTGCAGGACGTTGCGGCCGTTCATCCGGTGGTACCGGGCGTAGACGTCCGTGCCGATGAAGCCCAGCGGGTGCCCCACGTGCAGGCCGGAGCCCGACGGGTACGGGAACATGTCCTGCACGAACAGCTTGTCCGCGGGCACGTCGCCCTTGAGCGGGCCGACCGGGTTCGGCGCGTGGAAGGTGCCGCGCTCCTCCCAGTGCTGCTGCCACCGCTTCTCGATCTCGCCCGCCAGCTCGGCGGTGTAGCGGAAGGCGGGCTTCTCGTCCGCCGCGTCGGTGCTCATCGGGATGTCCCTCTCCATCGGTACCTGCCCCTGACATGACGAAACCCCCCAGCCCGAGGGGCATGAGGGGTTGCCGCGCCGACCTGGCCTGACGAGGTCTGCGCGGCTAGCTAAGGAGCAGGCGGGCCGTGCTCATGCCGTCAACGGTATCAGCGCAGCGCAAGCGCGGTGAACCGGCGGGACGCCCGCGGGTGCAGCGGACGTCACCCGGGGCTGGTTCGACCGGGGTCGAAGGACGCGCCTACCCTCGTCGGGGTGAACATCGTGCTGCCTGTGGTACTGGGTCTGATCGGCGTCGCCCTCGGAGCGGTCGGCTTCCTGGGCGTGCGCGGCGCGCTGCACCGCAACCGGTTCTTCGGCGTGCGCACCAAGGCCACGCTCCGCGACGACGAGGCGTTCGCCCTGGCCAACCGCATCGCGGGCGTGCCCAACCTGGCGGCGGGCGCGATCGCGCTGGTCGCGGGCGCGGCGAGCGCGGTCAACCCGGCCGCCTCGCTGGTCATCGGCCTCCTCGGGCTCGTCGGCAGCCTCGTGGTGGCGGGCGCGGGCGGCGTGCTGGGGCACCGGGCGGCCGAGGCCATGCCCGAGCCGGCCCCGGCGGGCTGCGGCGGGTGCGCCTGCGCCGGCGGCGGCTGCGGCGTCCTCACCCGCGCCTGACCGGCGTCCCCACCCGCGCCCGACCGACCGGCCTCACCCGCGCCCGACCGACCGGCCTCACCCGCGCCCGACCGGCGCGGCCCTCAGTTGCGGCGGATGTCCGACGGGAACGTGGCCAGCAGCGCCGTCGGCACGCCCTGGCGGCGCAGCACCCGCCCCCACAGGTCGACGCCCGGCGGCGTGAGCACGTCGTCGGGCAGCCCCTTGACCACGATCCAGTCGCCGCGCCCCACCTCGCCCGCCAGCTGGCCCTCGCCCCACCCCGAGTAGCCGGCGAACACGCGCATCCCGCGCACCCTCGGCACCAGGGCGCCCGGGTCGGCGTCCAGGTCGACCAGCGCCACCGGACCGTGCACGCCGACCACACCTTCGAGTGACGTCAGGTCCTCCCCGGTGCGCATCGTGGCCAGGCACAGGGCGGTCTTCTGCTCCACCGGGCCGCCGATGTAGACCGCCTGCGGGCGGGTCACGTGCGGACCCCACGCGGGCAGCACGTCGTGCACCGCCACCTCGCTCGGCCTGTTCAGGACCACCCCGAGGGAGCCCTCGCCGCGGTGGTCGATGACGTAGACCACGGTCCGGCGGAAGTTGGGGTCGACCAGGGTCGGTGCCGCGACCAGCAGCGAACCCGGTTCGACATCGGCATCAGGGCGCACACCCCGCATGATCCCAGAAGACGTGGATCACACCGGGAGGGGAACATCCGGGGCACCGCCGCCGTTGTACGGACCGTCAGGCGTCTTCGTGTCCCCCGGGCTCACTAGAAACCGCCTTCGCGGAATACCGTTCGGCTGGAGCCGCGCTGCGCAAGCCGCCGTGAGGCGACCGGGCGCCTGGCACCCGGGAAGGCCGGGCCCCCAGGGGTCCGGCCTTCCCGGTACCCACCCGCCCCGGTCGGGGGTCCGCACTTCGTCGTCCTCCCCGCGGGAGGCATAGGCTCGTCCCCGTGACCACCGCCGGGACCACCACGGCACAGCACCACCTCGGTGCCCGGAAGCTCCTCGCCGCTGCGGACTTCCGCAGGCTGCTGGCCTCCCGGCTGGCGGCCCAGTGGGGCGACGGCCTGTTCCAGGCCGGTCTGGCGGGCGCGGTGCTGTTCAACCCGGAGCGCCACGCCGACCCGCTCGCGGTGGCCGCCGGGTTCGCCGTGCTCCTCCTGCCGTACTCCGTGGTCGGGCCGTTCGCGGGCGCCCTGCTCGACCGGTGGGACCGCCGCCGCGTGCTCGTCGTGGCGAACCTCACGCGCGGCCTGTTCGTCCTGCTCACCGCCGGCGCGGTCGGGCTGGGGCTGGCCGGTGTGCCGCTGTACGCCGCGGCCCTCGTCGTGACGGGCGTGAGCCGGTTCGTCGGC
The DNA here is from genome assembly GCF_051756985.1 of Saccharothrix sabaoui. NCBI lineage: Bacteria > Bacillati > Actinomycetota > Actinomycetes > Pseudonocardiales > Pseudonocardiaceae > Saccharothrix > Saccharothrix sabaoui. The sequence continues at coordinate 38,136 of NZ_JBPKJK010000026.1, read as the reverse complement.
TCGGGGCTGTCCGCGTCGCTGCCGCACGTCGTCCCGGGGGACCACCTGGTCGAGGCCAACGCGTTCGCCACCACGGCGGGCTCGCTCACGGCCGTGCTCGGCGCGGGCTGCGCGGTCGGGCTGCGGGAGCTGTTCGGCGCCGGTGACGGCGGGTCGGGGTCCACCACGGCGGTCGCCGTCGTCGGGTCGCTGACCGCCGCGTTCCTGGCGTCCCGGTTCGCGCGCGGCGCGCTCGGGCCGGACGAGGTGGACGAGCCGAGCCGCACGGCCACCGCCGTCGCCCGGGGCCTGCTGGACGGCGCGCGCGCCGCGTGGCGCACCCCCACCGTGGCGGCGGCGCTGCTGGCGCTGCTCGCGCACCGGGCCGCGTTCGGCGCGTCGCTGCTGCTCACGCTGCTGCTGATGCGCCACTCGCTGGAGGACTTCGGGCCGCTGAAGGCGGGCCTGGCGGGGCTCGGCGAGGTGGCCGTCGCCGGGGGCGCGGGCATCCTGCTCGCGGGCCTGGTGACCGACCGGGTCGTGGACGTGCTCGGCCGGCGCGGCGCGGTGTGCGGCGCCCTCGTGCTGGCCGCGGCCACCCAGCTCGGGCTGGGCCTGCCGATGCTGCTGCCGACGATCCTCGCCGCGTCGTTCCTGCTCACGTTCGCCGGGCAGGTCGTGAAGCTGTGCGTGGACGCGGCCGTGCAGGGCGACATCGGCGACGAGGTGCGCGGCCGGGTGTTCGCCCTGTACGACACGCTGTTCAACGCCACGCAGGTGGCGGCCGTCACCGCCGCGGCGGCCGTGGTGCCCCTGGACGGCCGGTCACCCGGCCTGGTGGTCGCCGCGACGGTGGCGTACCTGCTCGGACTGCTCGGCTACCTGCTGATGACCAGGAGTGCCGCCGCGGGGCGGCGCCGGTAGGTCACCGCGGCAGCGGCAGCCTGATGACGCCCGTCTCGTGGGCGTACACCACCGCCGCCATCCGGTCCCGCAGGTTCAGCGCTCCCAGGATCTCCGACACCACCACCCCCACCTGGCGCTGGCTGATGGCCAGCACCCTCGCGATCTCGTGATCGGCCAACCCCCTGGCCAGGCAGCGGAGCACCGCCCGTTGTCGGTCGGTCAGCGATTCCAGGCCGTGCGCCCGGGTGCCCCCCTCGGACAACCCCCAAGCGTTCATGCGAACCACCCCCAGTGCGCGTCCTGCGCACACAGTCATGGTCCCGCAACGGGCTGTCACTGGCCAACCCGTTTGACCGGAATTGGTCACTTGGTGTGGCAGATTCCTCAGTCGCCGGGGGGTCGCACACCCTCCGCACGCGCCCACGCGAGCAGCTCGGCGACCGCCTCGTCGTGGTCCAGGGGGCCGCGGTCGAGGCGCAGCTCCTTGAGGAACTTCCAGGCCCGGCCGACCAGCGGGCCCGGCGGCAGGCCGAGCAGCCGCATGATCTCGTTGCCGTCGAGGTCGGGCCGGACCCGCTTCAGGTCCTCCTCGGCGGCGATCCGCTCGATGCGGCGCTCCAGGTCGTCGTAGGTGCGCTGGAGCGCGTTGGCCTTGCGCTTGTTGCGGGTGGTGCAGTCGGCGCGCACGAGCTTGTGCAGGCGCGACAGGAGGTGGTCCGCGTCCGTCACGTACCGGCGCACCGCCGAGTCGGTCCACTCGCCGCCGCCGTAGCCGTGGAAGCGCAGGTGGAGGTACACGAGCTGGGCGACGTCCTCGGTGACGTCCTTCGGGTACTTCAGGGCGCGCAAACGCTTGCGGACCATCTTGGCGCCGACCACCTCGTGGTGGTGGAACGACACCCCGCCGCCCTCCTCGAACCGGCGGGTGCCCGGCTTGCCGATGTCGTGCAGCAGCGCGGCGAGCCGCAGCACGAGGTCCGGCTCCGGGCCGTCCTCCAGGTCGACGGCCTGGTCGAGGACGGTCAGCGAGTGCGTGTAGACGTCCTTGTGCTGGTGGTGCTCGTCGATCTCCAGCTTCATCGCGGGCAGCTCGGGCAGCACCACGTCGGCGAGCTTCGTGTCGACCACCAGCTCCACGCCCACGCGCGGGTGCGCGCCGGTCAGCAGCTTCGACAGCTCCACCTGCACGCGCTCGGCCGTGATGCGGGCCAGCTCGCCGGCCATGGCGGTCATCGCCTCGCGGACGCGGGGCGCGACGGCGAAGCCGAGCTGCGAGGCGAACCGGGCGGCGCGCAGCATCCGCAGCGGGTCGTCGGAGAACGACTCCTGCGGCGTGGCGGGCGTGTCCAGCACCCGGTCGCGCAGCGCCCGGCGACCGCCGGTGGGGTCGATCAGCTCGCGGTTCACCAGGTCGTACGCCATCGCGTTGGCGGTGAAGTCGCGGCGGACCAGGTCGCCTTCGAGGGAGTCGCCGAAGGTCACCTCGGGGTTGCGCGACACGCCGTCGTAGGCCTCCGCGCGGAACGTGGTGATCTCCACCGTCCGCCCGTGCTTGGTCGCGCCCAGCGTGCCGAACGCGATGCCGGTGTCCCAGATCGCGTCGGCCCACCCCTTGAGCAGGTCCAGGACCTGCGGCGGCCGGGCGTCGGTGGTGAAGTCGAGGTCCCCGGAGAGCCTGTCGAGCAGGGCGTCCCGCACGCTGCCGCCGACCAGGTAGAGCCGGTGGCCGGCCGCGTGGAAGCGGGCGGCCAGCTCGTCGGCCACGGGGAAGCTGGCACCGCTCAGCAGGTCCACCACGGCATTGTCCTGCACGGCGGGGGCGTTGGGTCCGGACACGGGGAGCCAGGGTACTGGTCGCGCGACGCGGTCCAGAACGAGTTGTCCACAGGCGGCCCGCCCCGCGCCCCGCGCCGCCCGACTCCCTGGTTGGCTGGAAATCAGGGGGACCCCCGGGCGGGGGGACGCCTGCGTGCGAGCGCCCCCCGGTCGCCCTCCGTGAAGATGATCACGTGTCGCTACAGGACGGTCACGTCCCGTAATGGCTGGTCGCCACTACCATCAGGGGCATGCCCCAGTCGTCCGGTCGCTCCGGCGGTCCCAAGCCGAGGCGCCGGAACCGGCGCCGCGGTCGCCGGCTGAAAACCGTCGACGAGACGTCGGCGGGCGGGCTGGTGCTCGACTTCGAGCAGCGCGCCGCCGCGGTGATCGGGCGGTTGGACCGGCGGGGGCGGCTGCTGTGGTCCCTGCCGAAGGGTCACATCGAGGCCGGTGAGACCGCGGAGCAGACCGCGGTGCGCGAGGTCGCGGAGGAGACCGGTATTCATAGCAGGGTGCTCCGGCCGCTCGGCTCGATCGACTACTGGTTCGTGGCCGAGGACCGGCGGGTGCACAAGACCGTCCACCACTTCCTCCTGGAGGCGTTGGGCGGCGAGCTTTCGGACGAAGACGTGGAGGTCACCGAGGTGGCGTGGGTCCCCCTCGGCGAACTGGACGAGCGGCTCGCCTACGCGGACGAGCGCCGACTGGTGCGCCGCGCCGCCGAACTGCTCTCCGAGTACGAGACGAGCGGGTACCGCGCGAACGGGTACCGGACGGACGGAGCGGAGTCGGCGTGAAACGGCTGCTGTCCGCGCTTGCGGCGGCGGGCTTCCTGGTCGTGACCTCGGGAGCAGCCGCGCACGCGGCCCCCGACGGCGGCAGGCTGCCCGTGCGCCCGGCGCCGGCGACCCAGGTGTGGGCGACCAGGGCGCTGTCGAGCCAACCCGGCCAGCAGGCCCAGGTGCTGCTGCGCCTCGACGTGGAGGACATGTCCCCGCGCGTCGTCACCGGGTCGACCGACTCGGTGCGGATCTCCGGCAAGGTCGTGAACGTCGGCGACCGGCGGATCGACGACATCGAGCTGCGCCTGGAGCGCGGCGACCCGCTGACCAGCGAGGAAGACGTCCGCAAGGCGTTGCGCGAGCCCACCGACGCCGAGGTGGTGCAGCCGGGCTTCACGCGGATCGCGGACCGGCTGGAGCAGAACGAGTCGAAGCCGTTCGAGCTGACCGTCCCGCTGCGCGGCAACGGGGCGACGTCGCTGGACATCGACGAACCCGGCGTCTACCCGGTCCTGGCGAACATCAACGGCGTCCCCGACTTCGGCGGGCGCGCCCGGCTGGCCGCGCTGAGCACGCTGCTGCCGGTGGTGGCGGTGCCCGGCGGCGAGGGGCGCGGCACGCCCGCGAACCCGGCGAAGATCACGCTGCTGTGGCCGCTGGCCGACCGGCCGCGCCTGGTCACGCAGGCCCCGGCGGTGCTCACGGACGACGAGCTGGCCGGGTCGCTGGCCATGGGCGGGCGGCTGTGGGGCCTGCTCAAGGCGTACGGGTCGGCGCTGGAGGGGCCGCTGGGGCCGGGCGTGTGCCTGGCGGTGGACCCGGACCTGCTGCGCACGGTGTCCGCGATGGCGCAGGGCTACGAGGTGCGCGGCCAGGGGGCCGGCAAGGGCGAGGGCGAGGCCGAGCTGTGGCTGGCCCAGCTGCGCCTGCTGGCGGGCGGGCGGTGCGTGGTCGCGCTGCCCGACTCCGACGCCGACCTGGTGGCGCTGTCCCGCGCCCGGCTGACCGAGCTGGGCGGGCTGGCGCTGGGCGGCGCGGAGGTGGTCCGCGAGGTGCTGGACGTGCAGCCGACGCCGGGCCTGGTGTGGCCCGAGGACGGGGTGCTGGACCAGCAGACCTTCGACGACCTGCGGGCCGCGGGGACCACGTCGCTGGTGCTGGACCAGGCCGCGGTGGCGGGCACGCCGGGCGCCGGGCCGGTGCGGTTCGAGCAGGCCGGGGGCGAGCCGGTGACCGCCGTGCGGGTGGACGGCATGGTGTCCGACGCGCTCCGGGGCGCGGCGGCGGCCAGGCCCACCGCGGGGGTGAGCACGCCGGCCGAGGCGAAGCCCGTGTCGGTGCAGAACGCGCTGGCCGCGCTGGCGTTCCGCGCCGCGTTCCAGGACACCGGCCAGAACGTGGTCATCGCGCCGCCGCGCCGGTGGAACGCGCCGACGGGCGAGGTCAACACGCTGCTGGAGACGACGAAGTCGCTGATCGGCAGCGGGTACGCGACGGCGGTGGGCCTCGGCTCGCTGCTGGCGACCCCGCCGGAGCAGACGGCGGCGCTGAGCTACCCGGTCGAGGCGGGCGCGAGCGAGGTGCCGCCGGCGGTCACCGCGGCGGTCGGCGAGTCGTGGCGGGACCTGGGGCGGCTGGCCGCGGCGATGCGCCAGCCGGACGCCGCGTCGACCGACCCCGCCGACCTGGTGGACCCGCTGCGGCTGGGCCTGCTGCACGCGGTGTCGGGGGCGTGGCGGGGCAACGAGAGCGGCGCGCGGACGGCGCTCGCCCTCGGCCGCGAGCAGGTCGACGCCCTGCTGGGCCAGGTGACGGTGACCGAGCCGAACAGCCCGATCCTGCTCGGGTCGGCCGAGAGCCCGCTGCTGGTGTCGATCAAGAACCGGCTCGACGTGCGGATCACGGTGCGGGTCGTCATCGAGGACACGCCCAGCCTCCAGGCCAAGGCGCTGCCGGCCCAGGAGCTGCCCGCGCGCGGCGACCTGCTGGTGCAGGTGCCGGTCGAGGTGCTGCGGTCCGGCCGGTTCCCGGTGCACATCAGGATCACCACGCCGGACGGCGTCGAGCTGGGCGAACGGGCCCGGCTGGAGGTGTCGTCGTCCGCGTACGGGACCATCACGGTGGTCATCACCGCGCTGGCGGGCGCGGCGCTGGTGCTGCTGTCCGCCCGGCGGATCTACCGGCGGGTGCGCGCCACGCGCGAGGCCGCCGCGAGTGTCCCGGACGACGCCGGCGGGGTAACCCCGGAGAGGTCGAGCACGAGTTGAGGCGAACAACCACGGGCGGGACGACGGTGGTCCACAACGCAGGGGGGCCGGGAGCGGCGGCCCGGGAGACGGCGGCCCAGGAGACGGCGGTGATCGCGGCGGTGGGCGGCGCGCAGCCGGCGCCCTCGCTGGCGCGGGCGGGCGGGTCGATGGCGATCGCCACGGTCGTCAGCCGCGCGTCGGGCCTGCTCTCGAAGCTGCTGCTGATCACGATCGTCGGCGTCGACGTGCTGAACGACTCCTACCAGGTCGCCACCACGCTGCCGACGATGATCAACGAGCTGCTCCTCGGCGGCGTGCTGACCAGCGTCGCGATCCCGCTGCTGGTCAGGGCGGAGACCGAGGACGAGGACCGCGGCGAGTCGTACGCGCAGTGGATGGTCACGATGGCGGCCGTGCTGCTCGGCGTGGGCACGGTCGTGGCCATCGCCTGCGCGCCGCTGCTGACCGCCCTGTTCGTCAGCTCGGACACCGACGCCAACCCGGAGCTGGTCACCGCGTTCGCGTACCTGGTGCTGCCGGGCATCGTGTTCTACGGCCTGTCCGCGCTGCTCGGCGCCATCCTGAACACCCGCAACGTGTTCGGGCTGCCCACCTGGGCGCCGGTGCTGAACAACGTCGTGGTGATCGCGACGCTCGGCGTGTACTGGCTGATGCCGGGCGAGGTCTCGCTGGACCCGGTGCGGATGGGCGAGCCGAAGCTGCTGGTCCTGGGCCTGGGCACGATGCTCGGCGTGGCGCTCCAGGCGGCCGTGCTGCTGCCCGCGATGAAGCGCACCGGGTTCCGGTTCCGCTGGCGGTGGGGCTGGGACCGCAGGCTCGCCGAGTTCGGCGGCCTCGCGTTCTGGGTGCTGCTGTACGTGGGCCTGGGCTTCGCCAGCATGGTGGTGCTGACCCGCGTCGCCACGCACGACCCGGGCGCGATCACCGCCTACAACATGCAGTGGCTGATCGCGCAGGTGCCGTACGGCGTGCTGGGCGTGTCGCTGCTGACCGCGCTGATGCCGAAGATGAGCCGCGCGGCGGCGGCGGACGACACCGGCGCGCTGGTCGGCGACCTGTCGTTCGGCAACCGCATGTCGTCGATCCTGCTCATGCCGTTCAGCGCGCTGCTGACCGTGGCGGGCGTGTCGATCGGCCTCGCGGTGTTCGCGCACGGCGCGTCCGGCTACGAGGGCGGCGAGGCGATCGGCACGGCGCTGGCGCTGTCGGCGTTCGGCCTGGTGCCGTACGCGATCACGCTGCTCCAGCTGCGCGTGTTCTACGCGATGAAGGACGCCCGGACGCCGACGCTGATCCAGGCGGTCATCGTCGTGGTCCGGATCGGGCTGCTGTACGCGTTCCTGGCGATCTCGCCGCCGGACAAGCTCGCGGTCGGCGTGTCGATCGCGATGTCGCTGAGCTTCGTGGTCGGGGCGCTGGTGGGGCAGGTGTGGCTGCGGGTGCGCCTCGGCCGGCTGCGCACCGGCTACACTGCGTGGACGATATGCCTGACCGTCGTGGCGTCCGCGATCGCGTTCGGCGCGGCCACCGGGCTCGCCTGGCTGGCCGTCCGCATGTTGGGATTCGACTCCCGCGTGGCGAACGCCTGGGTGGAGGTCGTGATCCAGACCGTCGTCGGGCTCCCGCTCAGCTTCCTGCTGCTCGCCCTGTTCCGGGTGCCCGAGGTGAAGCCGGCGATCGACAAGATCAGTCGTTTGGTGGGTCGCCGATGAGCCCTCTGGCACCCCCCGTTCACGTACCCTCGGCCCCGTGAGCAGCGGCCCGATCCAGAACACCTCGCTGGTGCCCGGCGGGGTGATCGGCGACGGCCGCTACCGGTTGCTGGCCCAGGCCGGCGCCGACCGGCGGTGCGACGCGCAGCTGTGGCGCGCCCGGGACGGGCAGCTCAACCGGGACGTGGCGCTGACCATCCTGGTGGGCAACCCGGCGGACCACACCGCGGCGGCCCGCGCGAAGCGGACCGCGGAACGCGCCATGCACGCGTCCAGCTTCACCCACCCCGGCGTCGCCCGGGTCATCGACGTGTTGACCCCCGGGGCGGGGATCAAGCTCGACGAGGGCATCCTCGGCATGGTCGTGGCCGAGTGGACCCGGGGCACCGACCTGATGGAGCTGGTCGCCGCGGGCCCGCTGGCCGCGGGCGCGGCGACCCGGCTGCTGGAGCCGCTGGGCGCGGCGATCGAGGGCGCGCACCACGCCGGCCTGGTGCTGGGCGCGGACCACCCGCAGCGCATCCGGGTCACCCCCGACGGCCGGTTGCGGCTCGCGTTCCCCGGCCCCCGGCCGGACGCCATCGCCCGCGACGACGTCAAGGGCCTCGGCGCGGTCCTCTACCTGCTGCTCACCGGCCGGTGGGCGCTGCCGGGCGGCCCGGAGAACGTGCCCGTGGCCCCCACCGGGCCGGACGGCGCCGTGGTCGCCCCGAGCGCGCTGCACCCGTACGTGCCGCACGAGCTGTCGTCGGTGGCCGTGCGCAGCCTGGAGGACACCAGCGTCGGCGGCATCCGGACCAGCGCGGCGATCCTCCAGGTGCTCGACCAGATCTCGCGCTCCGAGGCGGAGACCGCGCTGATCCAGCCGGTGAACGACGCCGCGGACGACGGCGCGGTGTGGACCACGCAGCGGCCGGCGCGCGGCAAGGAGCACAACCGCAAGCTGATGATCAGCGTGGCCCTGCTGGCCGTGGCGACGCTCGCGGTGATCGCGTGGCTGGGCGTGCAGATCGTGAGCTTCTTCAGCGACGAGCCGTCCGGCACCGGCGGCCCGACCGTGGTCATCGGCCAGTCCAACACGCCGGGCGCGAGCGGCCAGCCCGCCCCGCCGGCGCCGCAGCCGGCCGGTCCGGTGCAGCCCGCGTCGGTCGGCGTCTACGACGTGACGAACCAGCCCGACAACGCCAACCGGGCGAACCGGGCCGTGGACAACAACCCGACCACGGTGTGGCAGACGGAGAACTACTTCCAGCCGTTCCCGGCGCTCAAGCCGGGCATCGGCCTGATGGCCGGGTTCGCCGAACCGGTGAAGCTGGCCTCGGTCACGGTCACCTCGCCCAGCGAGGGCACGGTCGTGGAGATCCGGGTGGCGGGCGCCGACGGCGTGCCGCTGGAGGAGACCAAGGTCATCGCGACCGCGACGCTGTCGGCGGGGCAGACGCAGATCCAGCTCAACGACCACGAGCCGACCCAGCACCTGCTGGTGTGGGTGACGAAGCTGGCGGGCAGCGGCAAGAACAACCGGTCGGAGGTCGCGGAGCTCGTCTACACCCGCGCCCAGTGACCCGTCCGCGCCCGTCCGCGGTGACCCGTTCGCGGTGACCGCCGACACCCCCGGTGACGTCGCGGTGCCCGGAACGGGTGATCGGACCGGCACCGGGCAGGACCGATAAGCTCCGCGCGTGACCGCCGCAGCCAGCTCGGACGCAGACCTCATCGCGGCGCACGCCGCGGGTGACCCGCATGCCTTCTCCGAGCTGGTGCGCAGGCACCGGGACCGGATGTGGGCGGTGGCGTTGCGCACGCTCCGGGACCCGGAGGAAGCGGCCGACGCGCTCCAGGAGGCGTTCATCTCCGCGTTCCGCGCGGCGGCGAGCTTCCGGGCCGAGTCGCAGGTCACGACGTGGCTGCACCGAATAGTCGTGAACGCCTGCCTGGACCGGATGCGCCGGAGACAGACCAGGCCGACCGTGCCGCTGCCGGAGGCCGGCCCCGGCGAGCCGGTCTCGCCGCGGGACGCCATGGCCGAGCGGGAGACCCGCCTGGTCGTGCAGGAGGCCCTGAACGAGCTGCCCGAGGAGCAGCGCGCGCCGATCCTCCTGGTCGACGTCGAGGGCTACTCGGTGGCGGAGACCGCGCAGATGCTCGGCATCGCGGAGGGAACCGTGAAGTCGCGGTGCGCGCGCGGACGCGCGAAGCTCGCCAAAGTTCTGGGTCACCTCCGGAACCGGGGTGCAGATGCGAACGTCCCAGGGAGCGATGTGCAGGTGCAACAGGGACGTCAGTTGGAGGAACGATGAGCGGCAATGTGCGGCGTTCCGGGCCGCCGTGGTCCGTCGACCTGCTGGCTGACCTGCACGCGGGCGCGTTGGACCCGCGGACCGAGGCCGAGCTGCGGCCACTGGTCGAGAACGACCCCGAGGCGCGCGAGGTCCTGGCCGCCCTGGACGCCACCCTGGCCGACCTGCGCGACCTGCCGCCCATCCCGATGCCGCGCGCGGTGGCCGACCGGATCGACGCGGCCCTGGCCGCCGAGGCACGCCCGACCGCTCGCGAGAGCGCTCCCGTCGCCCCCGTGGTCGACCTCGCCGCCGCCAGGGCCAAGCGCGCCAAGCGCCTCGGCTGGGGCGCGGGCGTCGTCGTGGCCGCCGCGGCGGCCGTCGGCATCGCCGTGCTGACCGTCCCCCGGGACAACTCCGCCGACGACGGCGGCGGCAACCAGGCGCAGCCGGGCGACACGCCGAACTCGCAGGTCTCGGCACCGCTCGCGGTCAAGGGCCAGGAGTTCGGCCCGGTCTTCGGCGACGTGCTCAAGGCGCAGAACTACGGCCCGCTGGAGAACCAGGACAAGCTGAGCGGCTGCCTCCGGGGCGCGAACATCACGGCGGGCAAGCCGATCGGGGTCAGCCCCATCACGCTGGACGAACGACCGGCCGTGATGGCGATCCTGCCGGGCGGCAAGCCGGGCGCGTACCGGATCGTCGTGGTCGACCCCGGCACGTGCGGACCGGACAACCCGGACGGCGTCCTGGCGAACAGCACGATCGAGCCGTAGCCCACCTCACCCCGGCGGGCAGGAATTACCTGGCCCTACGATCCGTTGGACGAAGAGCCCGCCGGGAACCCCGGCGGGACGACTAACGGAGGTCGTGTGGTGTCGGACGTTCGGAACCTGATCGTCGTGGGATCGGGGCCCGCCGGGTACACCGCGGGCGTCTACGCGGCGCGCGCGCAGCTCGAACCGCTCGTGTTCGAGGGTTCGCAGTACGGCGGCGCGCTGATGACCACCACCGAGGTCGAGAACTACCCCGGCTTCCGCGACGGCATCATGGGCCCCGACCTCATGGAGCAGATGCGCGAGCAGGCCAAGCGCTTCGGCGCCGAGCTGCGGGCCGAGGACGTCGAGGAGCTGGAGCTCGACGGGCCGGTGAAGTACGTCACCGCCAACGGCACGCGGTACGCGGCGCGCGCGGTCGTGCTCGCCATGGGCGCGGCGGCCCGCTACCTGCACGTCCCCGGTGAGCAGGAGCTGCTCGGCCGCGGCGTGTCGGCCTGCGCCACCTGCGACGGCTTCTTCTTCCGCGACCAGGACATCGCGGTCATCGGCGGCGGCGACTCGGCGATGGAGGAGGCCACCTTCCTCACCAAGTTCGCCCGGTCGGTGACGATCGTCCACCGCCGCGAGGAGTTCCGCGCCTCGAAGATCATGCTGGAGCGGGCGCGCGCCAACGAGAAGATCAAGTGGCTGCTCAACGCCGAGGTCGTCGAGGTGCTGGGCGAGGGCTCGGTGTCGGGCGTGAAGACCCGCGACACGCGGACCGGCGAGGAGACCACCCACCCGTTCACCGGCTTCTTCGTCGCGATCGGCCACGACCCGCGCAGCTCCCTGGTCAAGGGCCAGGTCGAGCTGGACGGCGAGGGCTACGTGCTGACCAAGGGCCGCAGCAGCCACACCGGCGTCGACGGCGTGTTCGCCGCGGGTGACCTCGTCGACCGCACGTACCGCCAGGCCATCACCGCCGCCGGGTCGGGCTGCTCCGCCGCGATCGACGCGGAGCGCTGGCTCGCCGAGCACGGCGTCGCCCAGGCCGAGGTGTCCGCCGAGCACGTGGGCGGCGGCTACGGCGAGCCCGTCACCACCAGCTGACCCCACCCCCCAAGAGGAGATACGCAATGGCAGGCTCCACCGTGGTCACGTCCGCCCAGACGTTCGCCGACGACGTTCTGACCAGCGAGAAGCCCGTCCTGGTCGACTTCTGGGCGACCTGGTGCGGCCCGTGCAAGATGGTCGCCCCCGTCCTGGAGGAGATCGCCGCCGAGCACGCCGAGAAGATCACCGTCGCGAAGCTCGACATCGACGCCAACCCGTCGATCGCCCGCGACTACCAGATCATGTCGGTGCCGACCATGATCCTGTTCCAGGGCGGTCGCCCGGTGAAGCAGATCGTGGGCGCCAAGCCGAAGGCCGCGCTGCTGAACGACCTCGCCGACGTGCTCTGACGTGCAACCCGTAAGGGTGAGCCGTCCGTCTTCCCGGAAGACGGACGGCTCACTCGTACGGGGAGTCGCGCGCACTGCCAGTAGCCCTGCGAGTGGCATCCGCGTGAGCAAGGCACAATGGGGCGTCAAGTTCAACGTCGACGCGTGTCGGCGCCTAAGTGAGCGAGGGGTGCATGCTGCTACTCCGCCGCGGGGACTTCGGTCCGGACGTCGCCGAGGTCAGGGCGACCCTGACGAAACTCGGTCTGCTGTCCGACCCGCAGCCGTCGCAGGTCTTCGACCTACCGGTCGAGCACGCCGTGCGAGCGTTCCAGCAGCAGCGGGGTCTCATCACCGACGGCCTGGTCGGCCCCGCCACCTACCGCGCGCTGCGCGACGCGACCTACCGCCTCGGTGACCGGCCGCTGGCGTTCCTGATGGCGCAGCCGGTGACCGGCGACGACGTGTCCGCCCTCCAGGAGCGGCTGCTGGAGCTGGGCTACGACGCGGGCCGCGCCAACGGCGAGTTCGGTCAGCAGACCGAGCAGGCGCTGCGCAGCTTCCAGCGCGACTACGGCCTGATCGTCGACGGCATGTGCGGTCCCGACACGGTGCGCGCGCTGCGCCAGCTCCAGCCGAAGGTCCGGGGCGGGCGACCGGTGTTCCTGCGCGAGCAGGAGCGCGTGCGCCGGGCCGGTCCGCGGCTGTCCGGCAAGCGGATCATCATCGACCCCGGGCACGGCGGCGACGACCGGGGCGTGGTCGTCGACGGCGTGTCCGAGGCCGACGTGATGCTGGACCTGGCCCGCCTGCTGGAGGGCAAGATGGCGGCCACCGGCATGGAGGCCCTGCTCACCCGGGGCCCGAACAACAACCCGGACGAGGGCGAGCGGGCCCGGTTCGCCAACGAGGCGGGCGCGGACCTGATCCTGTCGCTGCACAGCGACGCCAACCGCTCCCCGCTGGCCTCGGGCGTGGCCAGCTTCCACTTCGGCACGGGCAACGGCACGTCGTCCACGGTCGGCGAGGCGCTGGCGGGCTACATCCAGCGCGAGATCGTCGCCCGCACGGGCCTGAAGGACTGCGGCACCCACCCCAAGACGTGGGACATGCTGCGGATGACCCGCTGCACGGCCGTGCGCGTCGAGGTGGGCTACCTGACCAACCCGGGGGACCGGCAGCGACTGGCGAACCCGTCGTTCCGGGACGTCGTCGCCGAGGGCGTCCTGGTGGCCGTGAAGCGCCTCTACCTGCTCGGCAAGGACGACCAGCCCACCGGCACGTTCACCCTGGACGACCTCATGCGGCACGAGGTCGCCACCGGCCAGGCCCGCTAGCCCCTCACCAGCCGACCAGCGCGTCCAGCACCTCGGCGACGGCGTCCTCGTCGTCCCCGCGGTTCTGGGCGCGCAGGTCGAGCATCAGGTCGGTCAGCTCGTCGACCAGCAGGTCGGTCCCCATGCCCCGCTCCCGCCAGTGCGCCAGCACGGCCCTGATGCGCCCGAAGTCCCGCCTGCCCTCGATCTCGGCGAGCACGGCCCGCTGGATCTCCGTCCCCGTGTCCACGGACCGCATCTTATTGATCTTGGCCCGTGCTGTCCGCAGGCCCTAGACGGGCATCTCCCACGGGATGCCGGACAGCACGCGGCCGGTCTCCAGCAGGGACTTCAGGTTGGACAGCACCGCGGGCCAGCCCTGGGCGACCTGGGCGCGCCCGGTGTCGTCCAGCCCGGCGTGCGTCACGGTGAGCCGCACGATGTCCTGGTAGGGCTGCACCAGGAACGTCACGGTCGAGGTGGACTCCTCGTCGGCCGGGTCCACCCACGACGCGACCAGGCGGCGCGGCGGGTCGGCCTCCAGGACCACGCCCACGACGTCGTCCACGCCCGAGCCGTCGGCGCGGCGGTGCGCCCAGGTGGACCCCACCCGCCAGTCGGAGACGTTGTGGTGCCCCCAGTAGGTCGCGGTCAGGTCCGCGTCCGTGAGTGCCTCCCAGACCCGTTCCGGGGTGCTCTCGATGTAGGTGACGTACACGAAATCCGGCTTCACCGGTTCCTCCGCTCGTCGTTTCACGTCCGCGAGCAGCCGCAGGCGCGGCCGCTCGAACTTGTCGATCCACCGCTCCTGCACCTCGTGCAGCGGCACGGGGTTGAGGTAGTGCAGCTTCTCCCGGCCGCGGCGGACCGTCGTGACGAGGTTCGCGGCCTCCAGCACGGCCAGGTGCTGCGTGACCGACTGCCTGGCCATGCCGAGCCGTGCGCACAGCTCGCCCAGCGTCTGCCCGTTCTCCGCGTGCAACCGGTCGAGCAGGTGGCGGCGGGTCCGGTCCGCCAGCGCCTTGAACACCTCGTCCACGGGGCGGAACAATATGCAGGCATTTACCTGCATGTCAACGTGCGGTGGGAGAACCGCAGGTCAGGGCGGGAATCAGGTGGGACGGGGACCATCCCGGACCGGGCTGGGCCGGGATGGAGCGGGGCCGGGATCAGGCGGGGCGGAAGCTCGGTTCGGCCATCGTGTTCGTCACCGTGACCGAGCTGAGCAGCCGCTCCAGCGCCGCCTCCACGTCTTCCTGCCAGGAGGACGCGCTGCGCAGCTCCAGCCGGAGCCGGGGCCAGCGGGGGTGGGGGCGCACGGTCTTGAAGCCGAGCTGGAGCAGGAAGTCGGCGGGCGTCACGCAGCGCCGGTCGTCGCCGTTGTCGGGCTGGTTGTCGCCGAACGCCTCGACGGCCTTCACGCCGCGCCGGGTGAGGTCCTTCGCCACGTTCTGCACCAGCACCCGGCCGAGGCCGCCGCCGCGGAACTCCGGCAGCACCTCCAGGCCGGTCATCAGCACGGCGTCGGCGCTGACGGGGGAGGTGGGGAAGGCGAGCGAGCGGGGCACGGCGGCCGGCGGCGCGTAGAACACGGAACCAGCGGGGATGCCGTCGCAGTAGATGATCCGACCGCAGGAACCCCACTCCAGCAGCACGCTGGAGACCCAGGCTTCCTTCTCGAACTCGGTGTCGCCGAACTCCTCGGCCTGTTCCTTCAGGTGCGGCGCCAGCTCCCAGTACACGCAGGTGCGGCTGTGCTTGGAGAGGTGCTCCAGGTTGTCCAAGGTGACGCCTACCACGCGACGCGACACCCGTACCTCCAAGCCCCCGGACGTTACCCCTACGAGGATAGGCGGAGTGGACCCCGGCCCGGAAGCCGGATGCCCCGAACGGGACGGCGGTTACACTCGTGCGGGAACCAACCCGCCGGTAACAGCCACCTACGGAGTTCCCCGTGAACCTACCCGGACAGCCCCCCAAGCAGGGCCCGCGAAGCCTCGACCCCCACCTGCGCCGGTACGCGGCGCGGACGGCGGGCATGACGGCATCCGAGATCCGGGCGCTCTTCGCGGTGGCGAGCCGACCCGAGGTGGTGTCCCTGGCGGGGGGGATGCCGCACCTCGCGGCACTGCCGCTCGACTCGCTCTCGGCCGAGGTCGGCCGGCTCATCGCCCAGGACGGCCTGGTCGCGCTCCAGTACGGCAGCGCGCAGGGCATCCCGGAGCTGCGCGAGCAGATCTGCGACGTGATGGCGCTGGAGGGCATCAACGCCCACCCGGACGACGTGGTCGTCACCGTCGGCTCGCAGATGGGCCTGGACATGGTGACCCGGATCTTCTGCGACCCGGGCGACGTGGTGCTCGCCGAGGGCCCGTCCTACGTCGGCGCCCTGGGGTCCTTCTCGGCCTACCAGGCGCAGGTCGTGCACGTGGGCATGGACGCGGACGGCCTGGTGCCGGAGAACCTGCGCGAGGCCATCGCGTCCGTCGAGCGCACGGGCCGCCGGATCAAGTTCCTCTACACGATCCCCAACTTCCACAACCCCGCCGGCGTGACGCTCGCCGTGGCCCGGCGCGCCGAGGTGCTGGAGATCTGCCGGCGGCACGGCATCCTCGTGGTCGAGGACAACCCGTACGGCCTGCTGGGCTTCGACGGCACGACGTACCCGGCGCTGCGGTCGACCGACCCGGACAACGTGGTGTACCTCGGTTCGTTCTCCAAGACGTTCGCCGCGGGCCTGCGGGTCGGCTGGGTGCTCGCGCCGCACGCGGTGCGGGAGAAGCTGGTGCTGGCCGCCGAGTCGGCCACGCTGTGCCCGCCCACGCTCAACCAGATGGTCGTGTCGCGGTACCTGGCGACGCACGACTGGAAGGGCCAGGTCAAGACCTACCGCGAGGCGTACCGGGAGCGGCGCGACGCCGCCGTCTCGGCGCTGGAGCAGCACATGCCGCTTGGTTCCACGTGGAACAAGCCCAACGGCGGGTTCTACGTGTGGGTCACCGTGCCCGAGGGCGTCGACACCAAGGCGATGCTGCCCCGGGCCATCACCCAGCGCGTCGCGTACGCGTCGGGCACCGGTTTCTACGCCGACGGCCTGGGCAGCCGCCAGCTGCGCATCTCGTACTGCTACCCGACGCCCGACCGCATCCGCGAGGGCGTGCGGCGGCTGGCGAACGTCATCAAGGACGAGATGGAGCTGCACGAGACGTTCGGCCCCACCGGGCCGGGCCGCGCCGTGCAGGGACCGCAGAACCCGTCGCCCGACACCGCCTGAGCCCCGGCCCCTTCCGAGGCCGACACCACCCGAGCCGGCCCGTGAGGTCCGGCACCGCCTGAGCAGGAGTAGTGAGTTGACCGACCGCTGGGTCGCAGTGCTGTCCGGTGGCCTTTCGCACGAGCGGGAGGTGTCCCTGCGGTCCGGTCGCAGGTTGTCGGCCGCCCTGCGCTCGGCGGGCCTGGTCGTGGAGGAGTGGGACGCCGACGCCCAGCTCCTCGCCCGGCTGAAGGAGCACCGGCCGGACGCCGTCGTGGTGGCGCTGCACGGCGGCGAGGGCGAGAACGGGTCCGTGCAGACCCTCCTGGAGATGCTCGGCGTGCCGTTCGTCGGCACGGACTCGCGCGCGTGCCGCCGGGCGTGGGACAAGCCGACCGCGAAGGGCGAGCTGGCCCGCGCCGGGCTCACCACGCCGGAGTGGGCCGTGCTGCCGCACGCGACGTTCCGGGAGCTGGGCGCGCAGCCGGTGCTGGACGCGCTGGTCGACCGGCTCGGGCTGCCGCTGATGCTCAAGCCCGACCAGGGCGGTTCGGCGCTGGGTGCCCGGGTGGTCCGGGACGCGGCCGACCTGCCCACCGCGATGGTCGCCTGCCTGGCGTACGGGGACACCGTGCTCGCCGAGCGGTACGTGGAGGGCGTCGAGGTGGCCGTGGCGGTCGTCGACGGGCCGGACGGTGCGTACGCGCTGCCGCCGGTGGAGATCGTGCCGGAGAACGGCGTGTACGACTACACCGCCCGCTACACGGCGGGGCTGACCGACTTCCACGCGCCGGCGCGGCTGGACGAGAAGGCGGCGCGGGCGGTGGGGGAGCTGGCGGTGTCGGCGCACCGGCTGCTGGGTCTGCGCGACGTGTCGCGGACCGACGCGGTCGTGGCGGCCGACGGCTCGGTCCACTTCCTCGAAGTGAACGTGTCGCCGGGGCTGACCGAGACCTCGCTGCTGCCGATGGCGGTGGAGGCGGCCGGGAAGTCGCTCGGCGAGATCTACGCGGGGCTGGTCGAGCGAGCCATGAGCCGCTGAGAAGCCCTACCTACGAGGTGACGGCCCGTGTCCTTCTGGACGCGGGCCGTCATCGTCACCGTGACATAAGTGCCTGGGGTGATCCCTAGTCGCCCACTCGTGTCCGATTTGTCGTTTCCGGCGACATGAGCTGGATGATGCGTTCCAGGTCGTCGACCGAGCCGAACTCGACGACGATCCGGCCCTTCCGCTGCCCCAGTTCGACCTTCACGCGGGTGTCGAAGTTGTCCGACAGCCGCTCGGCCAACTCCTGGAGGCCCGGCGCCTGCATCGGCTTGCGCCGCGCCTGCTTCGCCTTCGCGGGCTCGGCGCCCTTGGCGAGGGTGACCGCCTCCTCGGTCGCGCGGACCGACATGCCCTCCGCGACGATCCGGGTCGCCAGGTCCTCCTGCACGCCCGCGTCCTCCAGACCGAGCAGCGCGCGGGCGTGCCCGGCGGACAGGACGCCCGCCGCGACCCGCCGCTGCACGGGGAGGGGGAGCTTCAGCAGCCGGATCGTGTTGGTGACGACCGGGCGGCTGCGGCCGATCCGGTCGGCCAGCTCCTCGTGCGTGACGCCGAACTCCTGGAGCAGCTGCTGGTAGGCCGCCGCCTCCTCCAGCGGGTTCAGCTGGACGCGGTGGATGTTCTCCAGCAGCGCGTCGCGCAGCATCACGTCGTCGGCGGTGTGCCGCACGATCGCCGGGATCGTCTTCAGCCCGGCGAGCTGGGTCGCGCGCCACCGCCGCTCGCCCATGACGAGCTCGTACGCGCCGGCGCTGATCTCGCGCACGACGATCGGCTGCATGAGGCCGAACTCGCGGATCGAGTGCTCCAGCTCGCGGAGCGCCTCCTCGTCGAAGACCTGCCGCGGCTGCTTCGGGTTGGTGCGGATCGAGGTGACCGGCAGCTCCTGGTACACCGCGCCCGCCACGTCCCCGGCGGGGGAGAGGTCCGGCGCGGGGGAGGAGGCCCTGCCGTTGGGGACGGCGCGGATCGGCGTGGGAGCCGGCGCACCCGGCGGGGGACCGCTCGGGATCAGGGCCGCGAGCCCGCGACCGAGGCCGCCCTTGCGCTGTTCCGTCATACCGACCCCATCCTCGCGCCGAACTCGGCGATCTCGCGTGCCGCGTCGAGGTAGCTCATCGCGCCCCGTGAGCCGGGATCGTAGGCGAGCACCGTCTGCCCGTACCCCGGCGCCTCGGAGACCTTCACGCTGCGGGGGATGACCGTCTTGAGCACCGTGTCGCCGAAGTGGCCGCGCACCTCGCTGGTCACCTGGTCGGCCAGCTTCGTGCGGCCGTCGTACATGGTGAGCAGGATGGTGGACACGCTGAGCGTCGGGTTCAGGTGCGCCTGCACCAGCTCGATGTTGCGGAGGAGCTGCCCGAGGCCCTCCAGGGCGTAGTACTCGCACTGGATCGGGATCAGCACCTCCTGCGCGGCGACCATCGCGTTGACGGTCAGCAGGCCGAGCGACGGCGGGCAGTCGATGAACACGTAGTCCGGCCTGATCGAGTCGAGCGCCTCCGGGCTCAGCGCCTCCTTGAGCCGGGACTCCCGGGCCACCATCGAGACCAGTTCGATCTCGGCGCCCGCGAGGTCGATCGTGGCGGGCACGCAGTAGAGGTTGGGGGAGGCGGTGCTCACCTGGGCGGCCTCGGCGACCGACATCTCACCGATCAGCACCTCGTAGACGGAGGGGGTGCCGGAGCGGTGCTCGACGGACAGCGCGGTGCTCGCGTTGCCCTGGGGGTCGAGGTCGATGACGAGGACCTTGAGCCCGTGGATCGCGAGGGCGGCGGCCAGGTTCACCGTGCTCGTCGTCTTGCCGACGCCGCCCTTCTGGTTCGCGACGACCATGACGCGGGGGCGGTCCGGGCGGGGGAGTTGGAGGGTGTCGGGGTGGAGGACGCGAGTAGCGCGTGCCGCTTCTTCCGCGATGGGGGTCCACACGGTGCTGTCTCCTGCCGGGTCCACGGTGTTGGCCAGACCTGCGCCGTGCTGCGCAGGGCGGAGGTCGTTGTTCGGAGGGAGGTCGTTCTCGGGGCGCGAGCGGTGCCGAGGGGGCGAGTCGTGCCGGGGGCGCGGATCGCGTTCGGGACCTGTTCCACGTGAAACAGCGGCCTCGCGGAACACCGGTTGCAGCGGGTCGGGGTTCACTTCACCGATCCTTCCTTCTGCGACGCGCGCCGTCACGGCGGCTCGCCTGCTCGTCGCGCTCCAGGAGCACGACGGTCGTCGGCACTTCGAGTACATCGCCGCCGCAGGAGGTGACGCGGGCCCGGGTGCCCCCGGCCCTGCGCACCGCCTCGGCGTCGCGTTCCACTTCTTCGGCGGCGCTCTCGCCCTTGAGGGCGACCAGGAGCCCGCCCGGCCTGAGCAGCGGCAGGCACCACCGCGCGAGGCGGTCGAGCGGGGCCACGGCGCGTGCCGTCACGACGTCGCTGTCGCCCAGCGCGTCGATCACCGGCTTCTCCTCGGCACGACCGCGGAGCACGGTGACGTCCAGGCCGAGCGCGTCGACGCACTCGGTCAGCCACGCCACGCGGCGCGCCATCGGCTCCAGGAGCGTCAGGTCGAGGTCCGGGCGCGCGATCGCCAGGGGGAGTCCCGGCAGTCCCGCGCCCGAGCCCACGTCCACGACCCGGCTCCCCTGGGGGAGCAGTTCCGCGACGACGGCCGAGTTGAGGACGTGGCGCTCCCAGAGGCGGTCGACCTCGCGCGGACCGATGAGACCGCGTTCGACGCCGTGCTCGGTGAGGAGTGCGGTGAAGGCGACCGCCTTGTCGTAGTGCTCACCGAACACGAGCCTCGCGCGGTCTTCCACCTCTTGAACCATGTCTCCGTCCGGGGCGTTTCACGTGAAACCACACATGCGACCGGTGTGGGTGATGGGGTTGGGCGTCTCGTCAGGGGGCGGCGCGCCCCGCGAGAAGTGCCGGTGCCCACTATGACGGATCACCCCGGCGACACGCCAAATCCCCGCCCGCGTTTCACGTGAAACTTGGGACACGGCCGTCCCGGGGCGCGGTGCGGAGGAGTTCGAGCGCGTAGTCGACCGACTCGACGCGGTCGAGCCCGGTCACCTCGTCGAGCGGGAACCACGCCGCCCGGTCCGTCGAACCGCCCACCTCGAAGGTGAGTTCGCCGCCGACCACGCGCGCCTCGTACATGATCCTGATGCGGTGGTAGTCGACCTCGACGCCGTCGCGCACCATCGGCCCGTGCGCGTTCTGGATGCCGAGCAGCCGGTCCACCTCCGCCCGGTAGCCGGTCTCCTCGAACACCTCGCGCACCACGGCGTCGTACGGGTCCTCGCCGTGGTCGAGCCCGCCGCCGGGGAGGATCCACCTCGGCCCGTCCGGACCGAGCCAGCGGGACAGGAGCAGTCGTCCGTCGTCGATGATGACGGCGTAGGCGGCGACGCGGAGGTTCCGCACGATCTCAGACATGCGGCGACCGTTTCACGTGAAACAGGTCGAGGGGAAGAGGACCGTGGTCAACGCGAACGGCCCCGGTCCCACAGGGGACCGGGGCCGTTCGGTGTTGCGAACCTCAGGGCTTGGGCAGCACCACGACGCGGCGCTGCGGCTCCTCGCCCTCGCTCTCGCTGTGCACGCCCGCCACGGCGGCGACGGCGTCGTGCACGACCTTGCGCTCGAACGGGGTCATCGGGTGCAGCCGCACCTTCTCACCGCTCGACAGCACCTTCTCCGCCGTCGTCCGCCCCAGCTCGGCCAGCTCGGCCCGCCGGCCCGCGCGCCACCCGGCGATGTCCAGCATGAGCCGGCTGCGGACGCCGGTCTCCTGCTGCACGGCGAGCCGGGTCAGCTCCTGGAGCGATTCCAGGACGGTACCCCGGGGACCGACCAGCTTCTCCAGGTCGTCACCACCGTCGATGCTCACGATCGCCCGGCCCGCCTCGACGTCGAGGTCGATGTCCCCGTCGTAGTCGAGCAGGTCGAGCAGCCGCTCCAGGTAGTCCCCCGCGATGTCGCCCTCCTGGACGAGCAGGTCCTCCGAGTTGCCCGACCGCACCGGCGGGGCCGCTTCGGCCTCCGGCGCGTCCACGTCGGCCGCCTGCAACGTCTCCGACACGATGTCTCCTCTCCAGGATCAGCGGCGCTTCTTGCCGCCACCCTGCTTCTTGCCCGCGGAACGGTCTGGGCTCAGACCGGGGATCTCGGTGGACGGCTTGGCGGTCCCGGTGGTGGGCTCGTCCGCCGCGTCCTGGGTCTTCGGCTCGGGCTGCGCGCCGGCCGGCTTGGCGCCCGCGGGCTTGATGCCGGCGGCCTTCGCGCTGACGCGCTTGGGGGCGGGGGGCTGCACGCCCTTGCCCGCCGGCTTCGCGCCGGCCTGCGGCTTCGCGCCGGGCTGCGGCTTGGCGCCCGGCCGCGGCTTCACGCCCGGCTTCGGCGCGAGCGCCTGGCGCTGCTCGATCGCCTCCGCCTTCTTCGCCTCTTCCTCGCGGTCGATGCGGTGGTACACGACGTACTGCTGGCCCAGCGTCCACGCGTTGTTGCTCAGCCAGTAGAGCAGGATCGCGACCGGGAAGAAGAGGCCACCGACGAGCACGCCGATCGGGAACAAGTACAGCGTCAGCTTGTTCATGATCGCGGTCTGCGGGTTGTCCGCCGCCGCCTGCGTCTGGCGGGCCACCGAGTGCCGCGCGGTGAAGTGCGTGGCGATCGACGCGATGATCATCAGCGGGATCGAGACCAGCAGCACGGCGTTGCGCGAGGTGGCGAACTGCTCCAGCTGGTCGGCCGGCATCGTGATGAACGTCGACAGGTTCGCGCCGAACAGCTTGGCGTTGACGAACGACTCGACGCCCTGGGCGTCGAAGAAGTACACCTCGCCCCAGCCGGGCCTGAACGAGCGCAGCACGTGGAACAGGCCGATGAACACCGGGATCTGCACCAGCATCGGCAGGCAGCCGCCGAGCGGGTTGACCCCGTGCTCGGACTGGAGCTTCTGCATCTCCTGCGCCTGGCGCTGCTTGTCGTTCGCGTACTTCTTCTTGATCTTCTGGAGCTCCGGCGCGAACTCCTGCATCTTGCGCATCGAGCGGACCTGGCCGACGAACGGCTTGAAGAGGATCGCGCGGAGCGTGAAGACGAGGAACACCACGGCCAGTGCCCACGCGAACCCGCTCGACTCGCCGAAGACGTGGCCGAACACCCAGTGCCAACACCACAGGATGAAGGACACCGGGTAGTAGATGAAGTTGAGCACTTGCTACTCCTCGGCAGGAAGGTCGGGGACCGCGTTCCGCGCGGGCGGGACCGGGTCCAGGCCACCAGGGTGCCAGGGTCCGCAGCGGCCCAGTCGACGCAGGGTCAACCAGGTACCGCGCAGCGCACCGTGGACGGTCAGCGCCTCCACCGCGTAGGTGCTGCAACTGGGGTGGAAGCGGCAGGTCGGTGGCAGCGCCGGTGAGATGAACTTCCGGTAGAAGCGCACCGGCAACAGCAGGGCCTTGGCGAGGGGACTCGCCTGGGAGGCCGCCTGGTGGGTCGTCATCGCAGCACCTTGCGCAGCGCCGCGTCGAGGTCGTGGCCGAGCTCGGCGCTGTTCGCATCGGCTGACGGTGCCAACGCGCGCACGACGAGGGAAGTTCCGGCGGGCAGCGAGGCGAGCCGGTCGCGGACCAGGTGGCGGAGCTTGCGGCTCACCCGGTGCCGGACGACGGAGTTGCCCACTGCTTTGCTCACGACGAAGCCCACCTTGGAGGTGTCCAAGGTGGGCTGCGCCGAGGTGTCACCGGCCTGGTCCGCCGTCAGGACGTGCACGACCAGCCGGGGCCGGCCCGCCCGGCGGCCTCGGCGGACCACCAGGCCGAAGTCCTGGCTGCGGGTCAGCCGGTTGGCCGCGGGGAGCACGGCGCTGCGGCGATCAGGCGGACAGCTGCTTGCGGCCCTTGCCACGGCGCGCGGCCAGGATGGCGCGACCCGCGCGGGTGCGCATGCGCAGCCGGAAACCGTGCGTCTTGGCACGGCGGCGGTTGTTGGGCTGGAAGGTGCGCTTACCCTTGCTCACGGTCGGACTCCCGGTGCTAACTGCCAAGCAGGTCTGTGGTCGTCCCCTGCCGATTCGTAGGCGCGCGAAGAGCACTCCGCGCGAGCGGGAGACGGTTACGAGGGTACGCAGCCCCGGGGGCGCTGTTCAAATCGGGGTCGTCGTCGAGGTGTCCGGCAGGGTGCCGGCGGGGTGTTCGGCGGGGTCCCGGCGGGCCCTCTCCGCAGGGGTGCGGCGGGCCTTCTCCGCGGGGGTGCGGGCGGGGCCGGCACCCGGGTGCGCTCCCCGGGTGCGGGCGGAAAGGACTTGCCCACCAGCGCGCCTTGTGGCAGCGCCCGCACCTTGTTAGCGTGCTGCCTTCGCGGGTAGGAGCGGGCCGGTGCGCCGCCGCCACGCAGACCGCAGGTGCTCGGAAAGCAACGGGGGGAGCCACTGCGCTCCGACGCGCGTTCGTGCACAGTTGTGGATAACTCTGTGGATGCCTCTATTCTCCGTGTCCACGTCGTGGAAGTCCCCGGGGACTGGCCGCGGAGAAGTACACCGAGGGGAGGGGAGCGCGGAGGTGTCCGACCACCAGACCGATCTGGGTCGAGTGTGGGAGCAGGTGGTGCAGGAGTTGGCCGCCAGCACCCTGTCACCCCAGCAACGGGCGTGGATGCGGGTGACGCGTCCCATCGGTCTGCTCGACGGAACCGCGCTGCTGGCCGCGCCGAGCGACTTCGCCAAGGAAGCGATCGAGCGCGCGCTGCGCGAGCCCATCACCGCCGCGCTGTCCCGCCGCCTCGGCCGCGCCGTCTCGCTGGCCGTCAAGGTTGATTCACCCGATCCAGTGACAGCGCCGATCCCGGTGCCGACCGCCGTGCCCGGCCTGGGCCACGTGCCGATCCCCGGTGCGCCGATGGTCCCGCTCAACGGGGGACCCGCGGCGCTCGCGCCGCTCACCACCGGCCTGCCCGGTGCGCCCGGCTCCGAGTCGGAGACCGACGGCGACGGCGAGGACGAGGTCGACGAGCAGGCCGAGGCGCTCGCCACCGTCAACGAGATCTGGCCGACGTTCGGCGGCGGGCAGCACGCGCCGGCGCCGACCGGGGTGCCGTACACGCGGCCCGCGAACCCGGCGTCCTCGCAGACCCGGCTGAACGAGAAGTACAACTTCGACACCTTCGTCATCGGCGCGTCCAACCGCTTCGCCCACGCCGCGGCCGTCGCGGTGGCCGAGGCGCCCGCCCGCGCGTACAACCCCCTGTTCATCTGGGGCGAGTCCGGTCTGGGCAAGACGCACCTGCTGCACGCCGTCGGGCACTACGCCCAGCGCCTGTTCCCCGGGATGCGCGTGCGGTACGTGTCGACGGAGGAGTTCACCAACGACTTCATCAACTCCCTGCGCGACGACCGCAAGGTCGCCTTCCAGCGCCGCTACCGGGACATCGACGTGCTCCTCGTCGACGACATCCAGTTCCTGGAGGGCAAGGAAGGCACGCAGGAGGAGTTCTTCCACACGTTCAACACGCTGCACAACTCGAACAAGCAGATCGTCGTGTCCTCCGACCGGCCGCCCAAGCGGCTGGAGACCCTGGAGGACCGCCTGCGCACCCGGTTCGAGTGGGGCCTGATCACGGACATCCAGCCGCCCGAGCTGGAGACGCGCATCGCGATCCTCCGCAAGAAGGCGGCCCAGGACCGGTTGGCGGCGCCCGCCGAGGTGCTGGAGTTCATCGCGGCCCGGATCGAGCGGAACATCCGCGAGCTGGAGGGCGCGCTCATCCGCGTCACCGCGTTCGCCTCGCTCAACCGGCAGCCGGTCGACGTGCAGCTGGCCGAGATAGTGCTGCGCGACCTGATCCCGGACTCGCACGCCCCGGAGATCACCGCGCCCACGATCATGGCGGTCACCGCGGAGTTCTTCTCCGTGTCCATAGACGACCTGTGCGGGCCGGGCAAGACCAAGGTCCTGGCCCAGGCGCGGCAGATCTCCATGTACCTGTGCCGCGAGCTGACGGACCTGTCGCTGCCGAAGATCGGCCAGACGTTCGGCGGCCGGGACCACACCACGGTCATGCACGCGGACAAGAAGATCCGCAAGGAGATGGCCGAGCGCCGCCGCGTCTACGAGCAGGTGCAGGAGCTGACGTCGCGCATCAAGCAGCGCGCCCGCCGCACCCCGTAGCCCCGCAAACGCTTGCCCCACCCGAACCCCCGTCGCACGCCCCACCGCGACGGGGGTTTCCTCATCTCCCGCGAGTCATGCACCCGCACCCCCCGAGTCATGCGCTCACGCCCCCCGAGCCATGCGCTCACGCCCCCGCCCCCCGAGAGTCCAACCTCCAGGCCCCGAGAGTCCAACCTCCAGGCCCCGAGAGTCCAACGCCCGGGACCCGAGAGTCGAACGCCCGGGACCCCTGAGTTGGCCACTCGGGCCCCGGGCGGGCGCGGGGGTCCGCCCTCCCCGCCGCCCCGCGCGCACCCGGGTGCCGCCGCCGCACCCGGGGAGCGACCGACCCGCACCCGGGGGCGGCCGGGTCCGGGCGGCGGGGCGCCGGCGGCACCCGGGTGCGACGCCCGCCGAACGCCCGCGGACGCCCCGCACCCGGGGCGCGGACCCCTGTGGAACCGGTTCCGCGGCACATCACCCCATCAGGGGCGCGGAATACCCCCTGTCCAGGCCCTCAAGGCGATCCGCCCAGGTCGCCCGACCGGCCCGCCGGGCCCGCACCCGGGTGCACCTGCGGCGACGAGTTGTCCACAGCCCTGCGAAAACGCCCCGTGGGGGGAGATCCGCACCACGATCACCCTGTGCAGCACCCGGGTACAACTCGACCCACACCCGGGGATTAACCCGGGGACAACTCGGCCTTCCTGTGGACCGAACGGAGCACCGCCGGAGTTCTCCCCGGGTGCGCCGAGTTGTCCCCGGGTGCCACCCCGTCTCCGTCCACACCCCCACGCAGGCGGCGAGCTGCTGAAACAGGTGTTGTCCACACAATCCACAGCCCTTACTGCTGTTGCTGTTGTCTTCCCTTGAAGAGAAGAACAAAGAAAAAACAGGCGGGGGTCGAGCCCGGGGACGGAGGCTCCGCCCCGGGGGCGGACCCGAGATGACGAAGGACGCCCCGACGCTCTACGGTGGGGAACCTCCGCGCCGAGGGTCGGACCGATCCGGCGAGGGACGCGGCCCCCCAACCCCCACCGCAACACGTGCTGTTGCCGGTCATGCCGACTTGAGGAAGGACGCCTCATGAAGATCCGCGTCGAGCGCGACGGCCTGGCCGACGCCGTCGCCTGGGTCGCCCGCAGCCTGCCGTCCAGGCCGCCCGTCCCGGTGCTCGGCGGCGTCCTGCTGGACGCGGGTGCGGAGGACGGCTCGGGCGAGGCGCTCACCGTCTCCGGCTTCGACTACGAGGTGTCCGCCCAGTGCGGCGTCCCGGCCACGATCGCGGACGGCGGCAAGGCGCTGGTCTCCGGCCGGCTGCTGGCCGACATCACCAAGGCGCTGCCGAACCACCCCGTCGAGATCGCGGTCGACGGTTCGCGCATGACCATCTCCTGCGGCAGCGCCCGGTTCTCCCTGCCGACCATGCCGGTCGAGGACTACCCGCAGCTGCCGTCCATGCCGCAGCTCGCCGGCGAGCTGCCGGGCGACGTCTTCGGCGAGGCCGTCGCCCAGGTCGCGGTCGCGGCGGGCAAGGACGACACGCTCCCGATGCTGACCGGCGTGCGGTTGGAGATCGGGGAGGGCAAGCTGACCCTCGTGGCCACCGACCGCTTCCGCCTCGCGATGCGCGAGTTCGCGTGGGAGCCGAACGACGGGCTCGGCGAGGTCGCCGTCCTGGTGCCCGCCAAGACCCTGAACGACTCGGCGAAGACGCTCGGCGCGTCCGGCGCGAGGATCGAGCTGTCGCTGGCCGCCAACGACGGGCTGCTCGGCCTGTCCGGCACGGGCCGCCGCACGACCACCCGCCTGCTCGACGCCGACTTCCCGAAGTACCGCCAGCTGCTGCCCACCGAGCACTCGGCCGCCGCGGTCATCGAGGTCGACGCGCTGGTGCAGGCGATCAAGCGCGTGTCCCTGGTCGCCGAGCGGGGCACCCAGGTCAGGCTGGAGTTCGTGGAGTCGGGCCTGCGCCTGTCGGCGGGCGGTGACGACGAGGGCAGCGCCGAGGAGGAGCTGCCGGTCGACTACACCGGCGACGAGGTCACCATCGCGTTCAACCCGACCTACCTGCTGGAGGGCCTCCAGGCGGTGCGCACGCCGCGCGCCCACTTGTCCTTCACCACACCCAGTCGGCCCGCGCTCCTGAAGCCGGTGAACGAGGATGGGGACGTGGCGCCGGGCTACCTGTACCTGCTGATGCCCGTGCGCCTGCCCGGCTGATCCACAACGCCATCCACAGACGCTAGGGAAGAGGAACGACCGTGCAGCTCGGACTCGTCGGCCTCGGCAAGATGGGCTTCAACATGCGCGAGCGCATCCGCCGCGCGGGGCACGAGGTGGTCGGCTACGACCGCAACCCGGAGGTGACCGACGCCGAGTCGCTCGCCGACATGGTGGGCAGGCTCGACGCACCCCGCGTGGTGTGGGTGATGGTGCCCGCCGGTGAGATCACCCGGCAGACGATCGCCGAGCTCGGCGACCTGCTCGAACCGGGTGACCTGGTGATCGACGGCGGCAACTCGCGCTTCACCGACGACTCGGAGAACGCCGAGGCGCTGGCCGCCAAGGGCATCGCGTACGTCGACGCCGGCGTGTCCGGCGGCGTGTGGGGCCTGGAGGTCGGCTACGGCCTGATGGTCGGCGGCGAGCCCGAGCACGTCGAGCGCGCCATGCCGATCTTCGACGCGCTGCGCCCGGAGGGGCCGCGCGAGGAGGGCTTCGCGCACGCGGGCCCGGTCGGCGCCGGCCACTTCGCGAAGATGGTGCACAACGGCATCGAGTACGGCCTGATGCAGGCGTACGCGGAGGGCTTCGAGCTGCTGGAGGCGTCCGAGCTGGTGCAGGACGTGCCGGCCACGATCAAGGCGTGGCAGCGCGGCACGGTCGTCCGCTCGTGGCTGCTCGACCTGCTGGTCCGGGCGCTGGAGTCGGACCCGGAGCTGGACGACCTGCGCGGTCACGTCGAGGACTCCGGCGAGGGCCGGTGGACGGTGGAGGAGGCGATCAAGCACGCGGTGCCCGCGCCGGTGATCTCCGCCGCCCTGTTCGCCCGGTTCGCGTCGCGCCAGGACGACTCGCCCGCCATGCGCGCGGTCGCGGCCCTGCGCAACCAGTTCGGCGGCCACGCCGTGGTGACCGCGGGTCCCTCGTCCGGTGCCGGCTCCACGCAGAGCTGACGCGTTGTACGTCCGGCACCTCCAGGTCACCGACTTCAGGTCGTGGGAGCACGCCGACCTGGCGTTCGAGCCGGGCGTGAGCGTGCTGGTCGGGCGCAACGGCCAGGGCAAGACGAACCTGGTCGAGGCGTTGGGCTACGTGGCCACCCTGGGTTCCCACCGGGTGGCCACGGACGCGCCGCTGGTCCGGCACGGCGCGTCCCGCGCCGTGGTCCGGACGGCGGTGGTCAACGAGGGGCGCGAGCTGCTGGTCGAGCTGGAGGTCACGCCGGGGAAGGCGAACCGGGCGCGGGTCAACCGCGGCCCGGTGCCGCGCCCGCGCGACGTGCTGGGCATCCTCCGGACGGTGCTGTTCGCGCCGGAGGACCTGGCGCTCGTGCGCGGCGACCCCGGTGAGCGGCGGCGGTTCCTCGACGAGCTGCTCACCACCCGCGCGCCCCGGTACGCGGGGGTGCGCGCCGACTACGACCGCGTGCTCAGGCAGCGGGGCGCGCTGCTGAAGACGGTGCGGGCGAGCCGCAACGCCGACCTCGGCACGCTCGACGTGTGGGACGGGCACCTGGCCCGGCACGGCGCGGAGCTGCTGGCCGCCCGGCTGGACCTGGTCGCGGACATCGCGCCGCACGTGGCCGCCGCGTACGCGGAGGTCGCGCCGGAGTCCCGGCCGGCGCGGGTGGTGTACCGCTCGAGCCTGGGGGAGGCGTTCCCCGGCGTGCACGACCGCGAGGTGCTGGAGGACGCGCTGCTCGCCGAGCTGAACCGGGTCCGGCCGCAGGAGGTCGACCGGGGCGTGTGCCTGGTCGGCCCGCACCGCGACGACCTGGAGCTGTTCCTCGGCGAGCTGCCGGCGAAGGGCTACGCGAGCCACGGCGAGTCGTGGTCGTTCGCGCTGGCGCTGCGGCTCGGCGGGTACGAGCTGCTGCGCGCGGAGGGCGCCGAGCCGGTGCTGGTGCTCGACGACGTGTTCGCCGAGCTGGACCGGGGCCGCCGCCGGCAGCTGGCGAAGGTGGCGGCGGCGGCCGAGCAGGTGGTGATCACCGCGGCGGTCGCGGAGGACGTGCCCGAGGAGCTGGAGGGCGCGCGGTTCGAGGTCGGCCACGGGGAGGTGAGCCGTGTCCGGTGAACTGGACCGATCGGGTGTGACGCGCTCCACATCTGGGGACAACCCTGTGGATGGTGTGGATAACTCGGCCACGAAACCGGACATGTCCACAGCTGAAGTCGCTCAAGGGGGTGGACTTCGGGGGTCGGACCTCGCGCGGGCCGCCCTGGAGGCCGCCCGCGCGTCGGCCAAGGAGCGCGGTGTGCGCGGCGTCCGCAAGGGCACCGGCACGGGCGCCGCCGCGGGCCGCCGGCGCCGGCGCCGCTGGTCGGGGCCGGGCCCGGACGACCGCGACCCGCAGCCCCTCGGCAGGCTGGCCGCGCGGATCGCCGCCGACCGGGGCTGGGTGGAGCGGCTGGCGGGCGGGCAGGTGTTCGCGCGCTGGCCGAAGCTGGTGGGGGAGGACGTCGCCGAGCACGCGCGGCCGGTTTCGTTCGAGAACGGCGAGCTGACCGTGCAGGCCGACTCGACGGCGTGGGCGACGCAGCTGCGGCTGCTCCAGCGCGAGCTCATCAAGCGCATCGCGGCGGGCGTGGGCAACGGCGTGGTGACGAGCCTGAGGGTGCAGGGCCCGGCGGCGCCGAACTGGCGCTTCGGCCCCAGGCACGTCCCAGGCCGCGGGCCGCGTGACACCTACGGGTGATGCCGCCAGGGCCGCAGCGGCGATCCTGTGGGGCGGTGAGCGCTCACCAGCCGATTTTCAGCCCGGCAACCGCCGTCCGTACCCATCCACCTTCACTTCGGGCCGCCTGTGAGGAAACCAGGGGTGTCCTAAGTGGGTTTCTGTCGGTCCTCGCCGGTAGAATCGAGGGGTAGCGCAACCCAGCGTCGCCCGGCGACGGTCCCAGTCGCGTGAAGTCCGAGGAGACACCAGGCCCGTGGCAGCCAAGAATGAGTACAGCGCGTCCTCGATCACCGTCCTGGAAGGTCTGGAGGCGGTTCGCAAGCGGCCCGGCATGTACATCGGGTCGACCGGCGAGCGCGGTCTCCACCACCTGATCCAGGAGGTCGTGGACAACTCCGTCGACGAGGCCATGGCCGGGTACGCGACCGTGGTCGACGTGACCCTGCTGGCCAACGGCGGCGTCCGGGTCATCGACGACGGCCGCGGCATCCCGGTCGACATGCACCCGGTGGAGAAGAAGCCGACGCTGGAGGTCGTCCTCACCAAGCTGCACGCGGGCGGCAAGTTCGACAGCGACTCCTACGCGGTGTCCGGCGGCCTGCACGGCGTCGGCATCTCGGTGGTGAACGCGCTGTCCACCGCCGTCGACGTCGAGGTCAAGCGCCAGGGTTTCACGTGGAACCAGCGCTACGAGAACACCAAGCCGGCCCACGAGCTGCGCAAGGGTGAGCCGACCGACGACACCGGCACCACGATCACGTTCTGGGCGGACCCGGAGATCTTCGAGACCACCGAGTACAACATCGAGACGATCTCGCGCCGCCTCCAGGAGATGGCCTTCCTGAACAAGGGCCTCACGATCATCCTGCGCGACGAGCGCGTGCAGGACGCCGACGCCGAGGCCGACGCCGAGGGCCACGTGGCCGCGGTGAAGGAGCGCGTCTTCCACTACCCGGGTGGTCTGGAGGACTTCGTCCGCCACATCAACCACACGCGCGAGGCCGTGCACCAGAAGGTCGTCTCGTTCGAGGCGAAGGGCGAGGACCTCGAGGTCGAGGTCGCGATGCAGTGGAACACCGGCTACACGCCGTCGGTCTACACCTTCGCGAACACGATCAACACGCACGAGGGCGGCACGCACGAGGAGGGCTTCCGCGCCGCGCTGACCCGCGTGGTCAACGAGTACGCGCGCGACAAGAAGCTGCTCAAGGAGAAGGACTCGAACCTCACCGGCGACGACATCCGCGAGGGCCTGGCCGCGATCATCTCGGTCAAGCTCAAGGAGCCGCAGTTCGAGGGCCAGACGAAGACCAAGCTGGGCAACAGCGAGGCCAAGTCGTTCGTGCAGAAGTCGACGAACGAGCACCTGGCCGACTGGTTCGAGCGCCACCCGAACGAGGCGCGGACGATCGTCACCAAGTCGGTCTCGTCGGCGCAGGCCCGCATCGCCGCCCGCAAGGCCCGCGAGCTGGTGCGCCGCAAGGGCGCGCTGGACATCGGCGGCCTGCCCGGCAAGCTCAAGGACTGCCGCTCCACCAACCCGGAGGAGTGCGAGATCTACGTCGTGGAGGGCGACTCCGCGGGCGGCTCGGCCAAGGAGGGCCGCGACTCCATGTTCCAGGCGATCCTGCCGATCCGCGGCAAGATCATCAACGTGGAGAAGGCGCGCATCGACCGCGTGCTGAAGAACAACGAGGTCCAGTCGCTGATCACCGCGTTCGGCACCGGCATCCACGAGGACTTCGACCTCTCCAAGCTGCGGTACCACAAGATCGTGCTGATGGCCGACGCCGACGTCGACGGCCAGCACATCCGCACCCTGCTGCTGACCCTGCTGTTCCGGTTCATGCGCCCGCTGATCGAGCACGGCCACGTGTACCTCGCGCAGCCGCCGCTCTACAAGATCAAGTGGCAGCGCGCGGAGCCGGAGTACGCCTACTCCGACCGCGAGCGCGACGGCCTGGTCCAGGCCGGCCTCGCCGCGGGCAGGAAGATCGGCAAGGACGACAACATCCAGCGCTACAAGGGGCTCGGCGAGATGAACGCCTCCGAGCTGTGGGAGACGACGATGGACCCGGCCAACCGGGTGCTGCTCCAGGTGACCATGGACGACGCCGCGACCGCCGACGAGCTGTTCAGCGTGCTGATGGGCGAGGACGTGGAAGCCCGCCGCTCGTTCATCACCCGCAACGCCAAGGGTGTGCGGTTCCTCGACGTCTGACCGTCCCCGCCCCGACCCGCTGGCTTGCCCTTAAGGAAGAAGAACTGTGAGCGAGACGACGCTGCCCCCGGCGACCGGGGGGGACCGCACGGAGCTGCGCGACATCCAGCAGGAGATGCAGAACTCGTACATCGACTACGCGATGAGCGTGATCGTGGGACGAGCGCTGCCCGACGTGCGCGACGGCCTCAAGCCCGTGCACGTGCGCGTCCTGTACTCGATGTTCGACTCCGGCTTCCGCCCGGACCGCAGCTACAACAAGTGCGCCCGCGTCGTGGGCGACGTGATGGGCAACTACCACCCGCACGGCGACTCGGCGATCTACGACGCGCTGGTCCGCCTCGCCCAGCCGTGGGCCCTGCGGTACCCGCTGATCGACGGCCAGGGCAACTTCGGCTCCCAGGGCAACGACCCGGCCGCCGCCATGCGCTACACCGAGTGCCGGCTCACCCCGTTGGCCATGCAGATGCTGGCCGACATCGAGGAAGACACCGTCGACTTCCGCGACAACTACGACGGTCGCATCCAGGAGCCGACGGTCCTCCCGTCGCGCGTGCCCAACCTGCTGATCAACGGCAGCGCCGGCATCGCGGTCGGCATGGCCACCAACATCCCGCCGCACAACCTCCGCGAGGTCGCGGACGGCGTGGTGTGGGCGCTGGACAACCCCGACGCCTCCGACGAGGAGACGTTGGAGGCGATGATCGAGCGGATCAAGGGGCCGGACTTCCCGACCCACGGCCTGATCCTCGGCAACTCCGGCATCCAGGACGCCTACCGCACCGGCCGCGGCTCGGTGAAGATGCGCGCGGTCGTCGAGATCGACGAGGACGCCAAGGGCCGCACGATCCTGGTCGTCACCGAGCTGCCGTACCAGGTCAACCCGGACAACCTGGTGGAGAACATCGCCACCCTGGTCCGCGACCAGAAGCTCACCGGCATCGCGAACATCGCCGACGAGTCGAACCGCCGCATCGGCATGCGCATCGTGATCACGCTCAAGCGCGACGCGGTGGCCAAGGTCGTGCTGAACAACCTCTACAAGCACACCCAGCTCCAGTACTCCTTCGGCGTGAACATGCTGTCGCTGGTCGACGGCATCCCGCGCACGCTGCGCCTGGACCAGATGATCCGGCACTACGTGAAGCACCAGGTCGAGGTCATCGTCCGGCGCACGCGGTTCCGGCTGCGCAAGGCCGAGGAGCGGGCCCACCTGCTGCGCGGCCTGGTCAAGGCGCTCGACCAGCTCGACGCGGTGATCGCCCTGATCCGGCGGTCGCAGACGCCCGACCTGGCGCGCACCGGCCTGATGGAGCTGCTCGACGTCGACGAGCTCCAGGCCAACGCGATCCTGGAGATGCAGCTCCGCCGCCTGGCGGCCCTGGAGCGGCAGAAGATCATCGACCAGCTGGCCGAGATCGAGGTGGAGATCGCCGACCTCCAGGACATCCTGGCGACCCCGCAGCGGCAGCGCGCGATCGTGCGCGAGGAGCTGCTGGCGATCGTCGAGAAGCACGGCGACGACCGGCGCACCAAGATCGTGCCGTTCGACGGCGACGTGTCGATGGAAGACCTCATCGCGGTCGAGGACGTCGTCGTCACGATCACCCGCACGGGTTACGCGAAGCGCACGAAGACCGACCTGTACCGCTCGCAGAAGCGCGGCGGCAAGGGCGTCCAGGGCGCCCAGCTCAAGCAGGACGACATCGTGCAGCACTTCTTCGTGTGCTCCACGCATGACTGGATCCTGTTCTTCACCAACAAGGGCCGCGTGTACCGGGCCAAGGCGTACGAGCTGCCCGAGGCGAACCGCAACGCCCGCGGCCAGCACGTGGCCAACCTCCTGGCGTTCCAGCCGGAGGAGGAGATCGCCCAGGTCATCCAGATCAAGAACTACGAGGTCGCGCCGTACCTGGTGCTCGCGACCAAGAAGGGCCTGGTCAAGAAGTCGAAGCTGTCCGACTTCGACTCCAACCGCTCCGGCGGCCTGATCGGCATCAACCTGCGCGACGACGACGAGCTGGTCGGCGCGGTGCTGTGCTCGGCGGAGGACGACCTCCAGCTGATCTCGGCCGACGGCCAGTCCATCCGGTTCCACGCCAGCGACGAGGCGCTGCGCCCGATGGGCCGCGCCACCTCGGGCGTGCTGGGGATGCGCTTCAACACCGGTGACGAGCTGCTCTCGGTGGGTGTCGTCCAAGAGGGTCTGTTTGTTTTGGTGGCCACCGACGGCGGGTACGCCAAGCGCACTCCGATCGAGGACTACCCGGTGCAGGGGCGAGGGGGCAAGGGTGTGTTGACGATCCAGCACGACCGCAGGCGTGGGAGGCTTGTCGGCGCGCTCATCGTCGACGTCGACGACGAGCTCTACGCGATCACCTCCTCGGGCGGCGTCATCAGGACCAGCGCCAAGGAGGTGCGCAAGGCGGGACGGCAGACGAAGGGCGTTCGGCTGATGAACCTCGGCGAGGGGACAACCCTGATCGCGGTGGCGCGCAACGCCGACGAGCCCGTGGACGTCACCACTGGTGACGGGGTTCCCGTCGCCGACCCCGTGCCGACCGCCGCTTCCGACGGTCGCCCGATCGTCGACGGCGGTTCGATCGTCGACCCGGTCGACGGCGGTTCGGCCGACGACCCCGGTGCCGGGGTCGAGGACGACCAGGCCGGGCCGGCCAACTAGCGCGCGAACGAGAGGTTGAGGACTGCTCGTGACTCCACCCGAGAAGCCAGAGGACAAGACCGCGGTGATCACCCGGCCCGGCGCGGAGCCGAAACCGGCGGAGGACGCCGGGAAGCCGGTGGTCGCCCCCTCGGAGGTGTCCGAGAAGTCCGAGACCCCCGCCGTGCCGGCGGCGGACGGCGCGGGCGGGCCGGAGAGGACCGGGTCCGACAAGGCCGGCGCCGACACGTCGGGGTCGGACAAGGTCGGGGACGACCACCACGCCGCCGCGCCCCCGCCGTGGGCGCGGGGGGCGAGCGACCAGCAGTACGGCGAGGCGCAGCAGGTCGGCCCGGCCGACCTGATCGCCCCGCCCGAGCAGACCACCCAGATGGCGCAGCCCGCGTACCCGGCGAACGACCCGGACACGGTCGCGGTGGCCCGGCCGGTGGTGCCCGGCTCGGCCGCGTCCGGCTCGGCGCGCACGCAGGTGAACCTCGGCGCGCAGAACGGCAGGCCGGCGGCCAGCGGGGCGTCCTCGTCGTCGCGCCGCCCGGGGCGCGGCCCGCGGCGGGCGAGCCTCCAGGTCAAGCGGGTCGACCCGTGGTCGGTGCTGAAGCTCGCCCTGGTGCTCAGCGTGGCGCTGTTCTTCGTGTGGCTGGTGGCGGTCGGCGTGCTCTACGGCGTGCTGAACGGCATGGGCGTGTGGGACAAGATCAACAACACCGCCAACGACCTGCTCCAGGGCAACGAGCCGAGCGGTGACCCGCTGATCAGCGCCGGTCGCGTGTTCGGCGTGGCGGCGATCGTGGGCGCGGTGAACATCGTCCTGTTCACCGCCCTCGCCACCGTCGGTTCGTTCGTCTACAACGTGTCGGCCGACCTCGCGGGTGGTCTGGAAGTGACCCTCTCCGAGAGGGAGTGACCCGATTTGGGGCCGCGGCGGGACGTGTTGTAAGGTTCTCGTCGTTGCCCCAAGGGCCTATAGCTCAGACGGTTAGAGCGCTTCGCTGATAACGAAGAGGTCGGAGGTTCGAGTCCTCCTAGGCCCACCGGAAGTTCAACGGCATCGCAGAGGGGAATCGCCGTGAAGAAGATCATCGCACTCGTTGCAGTCGCCGGTGCGGTCCTGTTCTTCGTCAAGCGCAACCGCTCGGCGAAGGCCGACGCGGACCTGTGGCGCGAGGCCACCGCTCCCACCGCCTGACACCGCGAGGGCGGTCCCCGTCTGCCGCCCCTCGCGAGGGGGACGTAGCTCAATTGGCAGAGCACCGCCTTTGCAAGGCGGGGGTTAGGGGTTCGATTCCCCTCGTCTCCACGCTCCACCGGCTCGTACTCCTGTCACCACGAGTGCGAGCCGTTTGCGTTTCACGGTTCCGCGCACGACGTTTCACGGTTCCGCGCACGACACCGACAGGTGGAAGGCCCGCACCCATTGCCGCTGGGTGCGGGCCTTCGTGCTGCCTCTGCTAGTGCGTGCGCGACTACGCGTTCACCAGCTGGTGCTCCTGCTTGCGACGTGAGGCGATCACCTTGTCCAAGGCCCACGAGCCGGGACCGGTGAACGCCAGCAGCAGGAACACCCACGCGTACACCGCGGCGAGCTCACCCTTGTTCTGGATGGGCAGGAGCCCGGCGGGCTGGTGCACCACGAAGTACGCGTAGGCCATCGCTCCGGAGGAGATCAGCGCGGCGACGCGGGTGCCGAGGCCGATGACGATCAGCGCGCCACCGACGAACTCGATCAGCCCGGCGGGCCCGGAGGGCCAATCGGTGATCGACACAGCACCCTTGGACCCCAGCACGCCGAACAACTTCTGCGCGCCGTGGCACATGAACAACACGCCGACGACGATCCGGAACACGGCGATTGCGTGGTCGCGACCGCGGTCAAGAACGTTCATGCGAACTCAGTCCTTCACAGCAGGGGCGGCCGGCAGGGTAAGGACAACCTAACGGGGATGACCGTACGTGCCTAGGTGGTCACCCTGTCGAAACAATGTCGAAGGTTCTGGTTGACTGGCGGCCCTATGAACCGAGTGCTGCTCACCGCCCTGCCCTCCCTGCTGGTCCTCGGCCTGCTCACCGCGTGCGGCGACCGGGAACCGACCGCGGCCACCACGCCCGCGGCGCCGCCGTCCAGCGCGGCGGCGGCCACGACGACCGGACCCGCGGGCCCTCCGCCCGTGCCGCAGCCCGCCGTCGACGGCGAGTGCCCCTACCTGGCGTCCGCCGTCGTCCAGGAGTCCAACGGCCAGCTCGTGCGCAAGGTCAGGCTCTCCGCCGACCGGCCCGACCCGGCGTGCTTCTTCTACGCGAACGCCACCGAGGTCCAGCTGTCGGTGTGGGTGTTCCACGGCGACCCGGCGACGGCGGAGGCCGTGGTCGACCGGGCGGCGCCGGTGGCCGACTCCAACCCCGCCGCCGAGCCCGCCGGCTGGGAGGGCGGCTCGCTGTCCACCGACACCGGCGCGGTGTACGCCGTGTCGAAGGGCGGGGACGCGGTCGTCGTGACCAGCAACCAGAAGCAGACGATCAAGGCGCGCGAGATCGTCAAGGCCGTCGTGGCCGACCTCGGCCTCTGACCGGCCCGACCCACCCCGGACACGGCTCCGCGCCCGATCCCGGTTCACGGGATCGA